>JALVRI010000510.1 GCA_027031325.1 Desulfobacteraceae bacterium | reverse complement strand
GTATCCATGCCCGCCAGGCCAGGTCTCAGCCAAGGGGTACGCTGCGGGGTTGTCGTAACATCGGCCAGGGATATACTGCCGGCCGGGCATGGATCCAATACCATGACAGCATGGATCGACCTGCTCAAATTCCGGCCGGTGGAAAGCGCTCGGTGCCCGGACCCTCCGGCCGCTCAAACATCAATCACAGGAGGAAAACCATGACCAGAAGGATCAGGCAGGCAGCGGTCATCGGTGCCGGGGTCATGGGCGGCGGCATCGCGGCCCTGCTGGCCAGCGCCGGTATCAAAACTTTGTTGCTGGATATTGTGCCGCCGGACCTGCAAGAAGACCAAAAGAACGATCCCAAGGCGCGCAACCGGATCGTGCAGGCCGGGTTCGACGCCATGCGTTCGGCCAGCCCGGCTTTGTTGATGCATCCTTCCGATGCCGACCTGATAACCATCGGCAACCTGGAAGACGATTTTGGTAAGCTGGCCGGTTGCGATTGGATAGTGGAAGTGGTGGTGGAGAACCTGAAGGTCAAACAGGAGCTGCTCAAGAAAATTGAGCCGGTCCGCAAGCCGGATGCGATTGTATCCACCAATACTTCCGGAATTCCACTCAAGGCCATGAGCGATGGGCTCGGAAACAAGTTCAAACAGCATTTCCTGGGGACCCATTTTTTCAACCCGGTCCGCTACATGAAATTGCTGGAGCTTGTTCCGGGAGAGGAAACCCGGTCCGAGGTGCTCGATTTCATGGCCGACTTCGGTGAACGGATCCTTGGCAAGGGTATCGTGTGGGCCAAAGACACCCCCAATTTCGTTGGCAACCGGGTTGGAGTGCAGGGAATCGTAAAGGCCATGCAGTTGATGATCAAACACGGCTTGACCATTGCCGAGGTGGATGCCCTTTTCGGACCTGCCATGGGCAGACCCAAGACCGCCATGTTCAAGACTGCCGACCTGGTGGGCCTGGATGTTTTGGCACACGTGGCCGCCAATACCTACGAGCTGGTGCCCGACGACGAGGCCCGGGAAGATTTCGTCCTGCCCCCCTTTTACTCCAGGATGCTGGAAAAGAAGCTGCTGGGCAAAAAGACCCGGGCCGGTTTTTACAAGACCGAACTGACCCCGGAGTGGAAAAAGATCCGCAAGGTGATCGATCCGGAAACCCTGGAATACGCAGAGTACGACAAGCCGTCCTTTCCATGCCTTGAAGAGGCCCGCAAGGCTTCGAGCCTGGAAGAGCGTATCCGGGCAATAGTTTACGGACAAGACAGGGGCGCCCGCTTTGCCTGGGAAGCAGTTGCCAGCAACCTCATTTACGCGGCCAATCGTATCGGGGAGATAGCCGATACCATCGTTGAGATCGACAACGCCATGAAGTGGGGCTTTAACTTCGAGCTTGGGCCTTTCGAGACCTGGGACGCAATCGGCCTCCGAAGATCGGTTGAGAGGATGGAAAAAGAGGGTATGCTCGTTCCCGCGGCCGTCAAGGAAATGCTGGCTTCCGGCGCCGGGCGGTTTTACAAACTGGAAGGCGGCCGGCGTTATTTCTACGATTTTGACGCCAAATCCTACCAGCCGGTCAGAGTCTCGGAATCGATAATTTCCTTGGCCGGCCTCAAGGCCGACGGCAAAACGGTCACCAGCTGCCCGTCTGCTTCCCTGGTAGACCTGGGAGACGGCGTTTTCTGCTGTGAATTCCATACCAAGATGAATGCCCTCAATGCCGAGATAATCGATTTCATGGCCAAGGCCCTTGATTACGTGGACCGCAACGGGGTGGGGCTGGTGATCGGCAACCAGGCCGGTGGCATGCCCGGGGCTTTTTCCGCCGGTGCCGATTTGAAATTCATCCGCAAGCTGGTGGACGAGGGCCGGTTCGACCAGATCGATGCCTTTGTGCGCCGCGCCCAGGCCGGAGTCCAGGCCGCCCGTTATGCCGGTTTCCCGGTAGTGGCCGCCCCTTACGGCTTGACCCTGGGTGGCGGATGCGAGGTTTGCCTGGGTGCCGACCGGATCGTTGCCCATGCCGAACTTTACATGGGGTTGGTCGAGATAGGGGTCGGGTTGCTGCCGGCCGGTGGGGGTTGCACCAACCTGTGGAAAAAGTTTATCGGCTCCCTGCCGGCGGCCGTAAGCGATGTCGACCGGGCCAAGTTTTTCATTCCGGCTTTCATGAATATCGCCATGGCCAAGGTTTCCATGTCGGCTGCCGAGGCCCGGGCCAACGGTTTTCTCGGTCCGCGGGACAGGATAGTCTTCAACCGTGATTACCTCATCGGCGAAGCCAAGAAAGAAGTTCTCAGGATGGTCGACGAAGGATATGCTCCTCCGGTCAAGCGACCGATTCCGGTATTCGGCGAAGCCGGCCAGGGAATGATCAACGCCGAGCTGTACAACATGGTTCAGGCAGGTTACGTGACCGAACATGACGCCTTCCTGGCCCGCCGGATCGCCTTTGTCCTGTCCGGCGGCCAGGTACGTTCCAATGCCATCCTGGACGAAGAAACCATCTTGACCCTGGAACGCCAGGCTTTCATCGATTTTCTGAAAGAAGAAAAGACCATAGCCCGTATCGACCACATGCTCAAAACCGGCAAACCGTTGCGCAATTGACCCTGAGCGGGCGGGCTTGAGAGCTGTCAACTTGCCGCCGGCCTTCAAAGACAGGCAGGTGGCAATAGATTCAAACGGAGGCAACCATGAGAGACGCTTACATCGTAACGTCTATCCGTACCCCGGGCTGCAAACGAGGCAAAGGGGCCTTCAAGGACACTTTGCCCGAGGACTTGCTGTCTTTCATCCTCGACGCGGCAGTCGGGAAGACACCCGGGTTGGAAAAGAAAGAAGTCGAAGATATCATGATCGGCTGTGCTTTCCCGGAGGCCGAGCAGGGACTGAACATAGGCCGCATCTGCGCCAAGCTGGCAGGGTTCCCCGATTCTACTTCAGGGGCCACGGTTAACCGTTTCTGTTCTTCGGGGCTGGAAGCCATTGCCCTTTCGGCCCTGAGAATCATGGCCGGGTGGTCGGACGTAGTGATCGGCGGGGGAGTGGAATCGATGACCTTCGTACCCATGGGCGGTAACATGCCCCGGCCCCATCCGATCTACACTCAGGAGCATGCCGACCTGTATGCATCCATGGGGATCACGGCCGAGAACGTGGCCAGGCGCTACGACATCTCCCGCCAGCAACAGGACGAGTTTGCCTACCAGAGCCAGATGAAAGCGGCCAAGGCACGTCAGGAGGGCCGTTTTACCGAAATCGTGCCCACCACGGCCACAAAGTACGTGCCCGGTCCGGACGGCACAATGAAAAGGGAGACCTTTGTCCAGGATTTCGACGATGGGATCCGGCCCGAAACTACCATCGAGGGC
>JALVRI010000509.1 GCA_027031325.1 Desulfobacteraceae bacterium | reverse complement strand
GATGGTAAAACCCATCGGTACCGGGGCCTACAAGCTGGTGGAATGGGTCAAGGGCTCCTACCTGCGCCTTACGGCCAACGAAGATTACTGGGAAGGCCCGCCGGCCATCAAGAACATCGAAGTGCGGCCCATCACCGAGGCCTCTACCCGTTTTGCGGCCCTGGTCTCGGGCCAGACCGAACTGATGACCGGCGTGCCGGTGGAACTTTTCTCACGCATCAAGACCAACCCCATGCTGCGGGTCATCAGCCGCCCGGCCCGCAGGTCGATCTTTCTGGCCCTGGGCAACGAGAAAGACAAGCCCTGGTCGGACATCAGGGTGCGTAAGGCCATGTACATGGCCATCAATGAAGATGAAATCATCGCCAAAATTATGCGCGGGCATGCCTCCCCGGCAGCCCAGATCCCGGACCCGCCCACCATCGGATACAATCCTTCCATCAAGCGGCTGCCCTACGATCCCAAAACGGCCCGCAAGCTGCTGGCCGAAGCAGGTTATGCCGACGGGTTCTCCATCACCCTCACCGGCCCCAACGACCGTTACGTCCAGGACGAACAGATCGCCGAGGCCGTGGCCAAGTATCTTTCCAAGATCGGAATCAAGGTCAAGCTGGACGTCAAACCCAAGGCCATTTTCTTTCCCGAGGTGGTCGAAGGCAAGCTTGATTTCTACCTGATCGGCTGGTTCGACGGGACTTTCGACATGGGCCGCACCTATTTCAAACTGGCCCATACCCGCGATAAAAAGCTCGGTTACGGCGGCTTCAACGGAACCCGTTACAGCGATCCCGACATAGACCGCCTCCTGGAATCCACGGCCCAGATAATCGATCCTGCCAAACGGGCCAAGGTCCTGCAGGACCTGAACAAAATGGCCATGGTGGAAAAGATCACCTGGATTCCGCTCCATTACCAGGAAGACCTCTATGCGATCCAGAAGGGCAAGGGGATCAAATTCCAGCCCCGGCCCGACCGCTGGATGGTCTACAAGGAAATTTCAAAGTAGGTTGAGTTGCCCTGCACCCGGCGCTCATGAGCCGGGTCAGGGCTCTTTTTCACCGATTGCGGTTTCCGGCCTCTACCCAATCCGGACCGGCAATCAAACCAGGCAAAGTAAATGGCAACTTACATTGCACGCCGACTGTTGCAAGGCATTGTCGTCCTGCTGGCCGTTTCGATGATTTGTTTCATCATTTTCCGCTACATGGGCGATCCCGTGCTGGCCATGGCCGGCAAGTACGCCACCCAAAGCGAGATCGAGGAAGTACGCCAGATGCTCGGACTCGATCAGCCGACCTACGTTCAATACGGCCGTTTCCTGTGGAACGCTCTGCACGGCAACTTCGGAAAATCCTACGTCACCCGCATACCGGCCCTGGGACTCATCCTGGAGCGTTTTCCGGCCACCTTCGAACTTGCCACCACCGCCATTTGCATGTCTTTCCTGGTCGGTCTCACCCTGGGAGTCCTGGTGGCCCTCAAACCTTATGCCTGGTACAACCGCTTGGCCATGGCGGGTTCCCTGGCGGGAATCTCTATCCCGACTTTCCTGACCGGCATCCTGCTGATAATGATATTTGCCGTCTACCTTGGAATCCTGCCGCCTTTCGGCCGGGGAACGACCGTGACAGTCGGTTTCTGGCGCACCGGCTTCCTGACCGTCGACGGTATCAAGCACCTTATCCTGCCGGCGGCGACCCTGGCGACCTACCAGCTTGCGGTCCTGTTACGCCTGACCCGGGCCGGCATGCGTGAAGTGCTGGCCGAAGAATACATCAAAACCGCTTGGGCCAAGGGGCTTCCGCCCCGCAAGGTTATCTTCAAGCACGCCCTGCGTAACGTGCTCATTCCGGTAGTCACCATGACCGGCCTGCAGTTCGGCGAGCTGATTGCCTTTTCCATCGTCACCGAAACCATTTTTCAGTGGCCTGGAATGGGCAACCTGCTGCTGACTTCCATCTATGAAACCGATCAACCGGTAATCGTAACCTATATCATGCTGGCAGCCTTCATCATCATAACCATCAACATGGTAGTGGACATACTCTACGCCGTGCTCAACCCCAAGATCCGGTACGACTAGGCATGAAAGTCAGATCCCGCAGACTGTCGAGTTTTCTCAACGATCCCCCGGCCATGGCCGGCCTGGCCATCATGATCATCTTTGTCCTGGCGGCCTTGCTGGCGCCGGTGATCTGCCCCCAAAATCCATACAACCTCCAGGAGCTGTCCCTGGACAACTTCCTCTTGCCCCCCATCTGGCTGGACGGCGGCCGGGCCCCTTTTATTCTCGGCACCGACGATCAGGGCAGGGGTATTTTCAGCACCATCATCTATGGCTGTCGCACATCCCTGATAGTCGGCTTCGTGGTGGTGACCATCTCTTCCCTGGTGGGGGTGTTGCTCGGGCTGCTGGCGGGTTATTACGGTCGCTGGCTTGATGCTGTCACCATGCGCCTGGCTGACACGGTCTTTTCGTTTTCCACAACCTTGCTCGCCATTTTGCTGCTGGGTGTATTCAAGGAAAGCGGACTGTTTACGGTAATCGTGGCCATTTGTATCGCCGACTGGGTGCGCTACGCCCGTACCATGCGCGGAAGTGTGCTGGAGGTGAAGGAAGAGGCTTACGTGCTGGCCGCCAAGGCCGGAGGGGCCGGTGACCTGCGGATACTCTTCCAGCACATTCTACCCAACGCAATAGCGCCCATCCTGGTGGTGGTGGCGGTTGACCTGGCGGTGGTGATAATGCTGGAGGCCACCTTGAGCTTTCTTGGCGTAGGAGTACCCCTGACCGAGCCTTCACTGGGGATGATGATAGCCATCGGCAAAAACTACATCTATGCCGGAATGTGGTGGATGATAGTCTTTCCCGGTGCCGCCCTGATCCTGCTGGTGGTCGGGATCAACCTGTTTGCCGACTGGCTGCGGGAAGAACTGAATCCCAAGATTCAACGCAACAGATGATGCCCGGAGCAAAGACGGGGCCGGCAGGCTGCTTTCCCGCGGTCCTGGTCAGCGCTCCTTCAGCCAATCGGCCGGGGCCTGGACGGTGACAACCTTCCCCTTTGCGCAGACCCTGCCGTTGATGGTGACGGTCACTTCCACAACCGCCTTGCGGCCCTTCAGTTCGGTAACCCGGCCGACAAGCTCCATGGTGGCGTCTATGGGGGTCGGGCGCAGGTAGTCCACGTGCAGTGAGGCCGTCACGTAGCGCAGCTCAGGGTCGCTGTCCATACTGCGGCCCTCGGCCGCGTAGGCCGCTGCCGCCGCAGTTCCCGTGCCATGGCAATCGATTACCGAGGCTATCAGGCCCCCATAGACATAGCCGGGCACGGCGGTATGGTATGGCCGGGGTTCAAACCGGCAGACGGCCTTTTCGC
>JALVRI010000508.1 GCA_027031325.1 Desulfobacteraceae bacterium | reverse complement strand
GGAACAGGGTGCGGTCTTTCAGCATGCGCAAGCTTATCCGCGAAGCGGCTTTCGGTTTGACCGAGATTGACGGGGAGGACTTGTGGCGATGCACCACCTGCGGCACATGCCCCCAGCAATGCCCGCGGGGGGTGAAGCAGATTGACGTCAGCGTGGCCCTTCGCCGGGTGGCGACCGAGTACGAGGTTTTCCCCTCTTCGGTGCGTTCGGCGCGAACGGCCAGGGCCAGCATAATCTCGGAGGGCAACCCCATCCAGGGAGAAAGGGCCAAGCGGGCCGATTGGGCCAAGGATCTGCCGGTCAAGCCTTTCCAGGAAGGAATGGAGATTCTCTATTTTGTTGGATGTTACCTCAGTTACGATCCACGGATGAAGAAAGTAGCGCTTGCGACGGCCGAGATCCTCAACAAGGCCGGCGTTCAATTCGGTATCCTGGGAACGAAAGAAAACTGCTGCGGAGAGAGTATCCGCAAGATAGGCAGCGAAGAGGTCTTCCGGAACCTTGCCAGAGAGAATATAAAGGCCTTTATCGACAACGGTGTCAAGCGGATCCTGGTCTCCTCCCCGCACTGCTACCATACCTTCAAGAACGAGTACCCCGAGTTCATGGTCAATTTCGAGGTTGTCCACATGACCCAGTTCCTGGCCGAGCTCATCCAGGAGGGCCGGCTCGAACTTAAGGGCGGTTTCCCAAAGAAGGTTACCTACCACGACCCGTGTTACCTGGGGCGGCACAACGAAGTTTTCGACCAGCCGCGGGATGTCTTGAAGTCCATCGATGGACTGGAACTGGTGGAAATGAGCGACTGCCGGAAAGGTAGCCTTTGCTGTGGAGGCGGCGGAGGACGGATCTGGATGGATACTCCCATCGGCGAGCGATTTTCCGACCTGCGCCTGGAACAGGCCAGGGATACAGGTGCCGGGGTGCTGGCCACGGCCTGCCCTTATTGCATAACCAATTTCGAGGAAAGCCGACTCAACCTGGAGTATGACGACGTCCTGGAGATCAAGGATGTTGCCGAGATCGTCCGGGAAGTTATCTGAGGTTGTCAGGCCGGCCGCGTTTGCCGGCTAACAACAAATCTTCTAGTCCAACCAAGACGACCCTTTGGTTACGGGGCCGGAAAAACTGAAGAGGTGAAAGAAAGTGGAAAACGGAAATTTGTCTGAACAAGCCAAGCAAGCGATCTTAGGTGGCCTTGGGGACAAAGACTTTGGAGACGTGATGGTAGTCGGTGGCGGTGTCAGCGGTATCCAGGCATCACTGGACCTGGCCACCGCCGGCTTCAAGGTTTACCTGGTGGAGCAAGGGCCGAGCATCGGGGGGCACATGGCTCAGCTCGACAAGACCTTTCCCACCAACGATTGTTCCATGTGAATACTTTCACCCAAACTGGTCGAGGTCGGCCGGCATCCAAACATAGAGGTTCTGACATACACTGAAGTAGACAGGGTCGAAGGTGAAGCAGGGGATTTCCAGGTTACCCTCACCAAGAAACCCAGGTACGTCATAGAGGACAAGTGCACCGGTTGTACAACCTGCATGAAGTACTGCCCGGTTCAATATCCGGATCAGTTCAACCAGGAACTGTCCATGAACAAGGCGATCCATATCTATTTCTCCCAGGCTATTCCGCTGGTGGCATACATCGACGAAAACTGCCTCTTTCTCAAGGAACAAAAGTGCGATATCTGCCGCGGGGTCTGCCAGACCGACGCCATCGATTTTTCCCAGACGCCGGAGAAGGTCGATGTCAAGGTGGGGGCCATCATCCTGTCGGTGGGCATGGAACCCTTCGATCCCAAGGTCAGGCAAGAATACGGCTACGGCAAGTACGAAAACGTGCTTACCAGCATGGACTTTGAGCGCCTTCTTTCTTCTACCGGGCCGTACGAAGGTCAGATCCTGCGTTCTTCCGATCAGAAGCATCCCCGCAAGATAGCCTGGCTGCAGTGCATCGGTTCGCGCAGGGTCACCCCGGGTGACAACAGCTACTGCTCGGCAGTGTGCTGCACCTACACCCAGAAACAGGTGATCCTTACCAAGGACCATGAGCCCGGGGCCGAGTGCACCATCTTCCACAACGATATCCGTTCCTACGGTAAGGACTTCGAACGTTACTTCCAGCGGGCGGACGACCTGGACCGGATTCGTTTCATCAGAAGCTATGCCACCATTGCCGGGGAAGACCCGCACACAAAGAATGTCAAGGTGCGCTATTCGACTCCCGATGAAGGAGTAAAAGAAGAAGAATTCGACATGGTCGTACTTTCGGTCGGCCTTAATCCGCCCAAGGACAACGAAAGGTTGGCGGAAAAGTTCGGCATCGAGCTCAACGAGCACGGCTTTTGCCGGATCAACCCTTCCAACCCTGTCGAAACCAGCCGCCGGGGCATATTTGTCAGCGGAACCTTCCAGGGGCCGACGGATATTCCCGAGTCGGTCTTTTCGGCCAGCGGCGCCGGATCAAAGTGCGGCGAGCTGCTCAACCGCCGGCGTGGCAAATTGACGACCGAAAGGGTATACCCCGCTGAAAAGGATGTCAGCGGGGATGAACCCAAGATCGGAGTCTTCGTCTGCCACTGCGGGGCCAACATCGGCAGCGTGATCAACGTGCCTTCGGTTGTCGAATACGCCTTGGGCCTGCCCAACGTGGTCTACGCCACCGACCAGCTGTTTTCCTGCGCCACCAACTCGGCCATGGAGATCACCGAACTGACCAGGGAAAAGGGACTGAACCGGGTGGTGATCGCCGCCTGCTCCCCGCGCACCCTCGAACCGCTTTTCAGAGACACCCTGAGGGAGGCCGGACTCAACCAGTACTACCTTGAAATGGCCAACATCCGCGAGCACTGTTCCTGGGTTCATTCCAGGCAAAAAGAAGAGGCTACCGCCAAGGCCAAGGACATCATCCGCATGGCGGTGGCCCGGGCAAGCCACCTGGAGCCCCTCCAGGAGTTCGACCTGCCGGTCAACAAGACGGCCCTGGTGGTCGGCGGCGGCATCGCCGGTATGACCTGCGCCCTTTCAATCGCCAGCCAGGGACACCCGGTTCACCTGCTGGAAAAGGAAAAGGAGCTCGGTGGCAATGCCCGCAGGCTTTACACCACCGTGGACGGGATGGACGTCCAGGCCTACCTCAAGGACCTGATCCGCTCGGTTTACCGCAATCCCCTTATCCACGTAAGCCACGAAGCCCGGATCAGGGACGTTGCCGGCTACATCGGCAACTTCATTACCACGGTCGAGACCGAGGGGCAGGTGAAGCAGATCAAACACGGTGCTACAGTGATTGCCATCGGGGCCGAACAATACACTCCCGGCGAATATCTTTACGGCGAGGACGAACGGGTCCTGACCCACCTGGAACTGGAAGAGCGTATCCC
>JALVRI010000507.1 GCA_027031325.1 Desulfobacteraceae bacterium | reverse complement strand
ATCTGGATCCTGGTACGGCGCCTGGCAATCGCCATGCTGCAAGCGGTGTCGGAGCCGGGAAAGTGATTCTGATCCGGAAGACCAACCAGGCCTTGAGCGTCGTTTTCCAATTTGGTACTGCCCTGCGTAACGGTTGGCCTTGGCTCCTTTGGGGGTACTCGCCAGAACGGCCGTTGATCTTAAAAAAAATACCGCCGTCGCCGGGGCTCTACCCGGCCGGAGACGGCGGTTTGGCATTTGGGAGGGTGGATCAATGCCTGAATCGGCCGACTATGGCTGTCAGCTGGTTTGACATCTGCTTGAGCTGTTCGGCACTGAGCTTTATCTGGTTGCTGCTGTTTGCCATCCGGCTGGCTGCCGCATTGGCTTCCGACATGTCGCTGGTTATCTGTTCTGCAACGCTTGAGCTTTGATTCACGTTTTCATTGACTTCCTGGATCCCTTCGGATGCCTGGGTGATGTTATTGGCTATTTCACGGGTGGCCACCGATTGTTCTTCGACTGCCGTGGCAATGGTGGAAACGATATCGTTGACCCCCTCTATGACCTTGGAGATCTGGTCGATTTCGGTCACCGTCGAGGCAGTGGTGTTCTGGACCTCGTCGATCTTGGACTTGATGTCCTGGGTGGCCTCGGCTGTCTGCTTGGCCAGCTCCTTGATCTCGTTGGCCACCACGGCAAAGCCCTTGCCGGCTTCACCTGCCCGGGCGGCTTCGATGGTGGCGTTGAGGGCCAGGAGGTTGGTCTGCTCGGATATCTCGGTGATGGTCTCGGTTACTTTGCCGATCTGCTCGGCGGCCTTGCCCAGGGCGTCCATTTTTTCAGCGGCGCTGCGGGACTGGTTGACCGCCTCGTCTGAAACCTCGCGGGCCTTATCGGAGTTTTGGGCGATTTCATTGATGGTAGCGGTCATTTCCTCGGCGGCCGTGGCCACCATGGATGTGTTGGCGGACGATTCCTCCATGGCGGTTGCCACGTTGTTGAGGTTGTTGCTCATCTGCTGAGCCGCCGCGGTCACATTATCGGCCCGGGCAGTGGTCTCTTCGGCGTTGGTTGCCAGCTCCACGGCGACATCGGCCATTTCAGTAGCGGCTTCATTTACGTTGGTGGCGTTTTCAGCAAGCTTGGCGATGATTCCCTGCAGCTTTTCGATGAAGATATTGAAAAGCCGGGCCAGTTCGCCGATTTCGTCACTGGAATCGATGTTGACCCGCTTGGTCAGATCGCCATCGCCTTCGGCGATATCGCTCAAGTTTACGATCATTTCTTTCAGGGCTCTGGTAATGCCGGTCACAATGAAAAAGCAAAGGACCAAGATAAGGGCGAAAATCGGTGTTACTACAGCCAGCATTGAAATGTATTGCCTGCGGGCCTGCTTTGCGAAGGCCGCGGTGGCCTTGCCGAGGTAGTCTTCGATGTTGTCGATGTAAACCCCGGTGCCGAGCCAGAAATCGGTTCCCGGAATCATGGTGGCGTAGCTGAGCTTGGGCTGGTCACCTGCACCCGGCTTGGGCCAGACGTAGCGGACGAAGCCGCCGCCGTTGTGAGCCTTTTCATAAAGTTCTTTTAACATGTAAGTGCCGTTTTTATCCTTTACGGAGCCCATATCCTTGCCGTAGAGGCTCTTTTTGATGTGGGCGATGGTCTTGCTGCCTTTGAAAACGAAAAAGTAGCCGGAGCGGTCGGACTCGTATCGTACACCTTCCAGCATCCGGCGGATGGCGTCGATCTTTTCCTGGGGATCGCCGATGGTCTTGATCCGATTGGCGATGGCCACGGCCATGGTGCCGGTGGCCGCTTTGAGCTTGGCTTTCTGGCCGGCCAGCATAACCTCCTCGGTTTGCTTCAGCCCTATTTGCTTGACTGCGTTTGCCGTGCGCAGGGTGAAGAAAATCATGAGGCCAAAAAGCAATACCACCCCGGTCATGAGGAGCATCATCCGTTTCTTGATTGTCAGACGATTTAGGAACATTTATTTGTCCTCCCTTTGGTTCGCCCAAATTATCTTACATTAGGTTGTATCGGCATGTTTGCCGAAGCTGTGACAACCGAATAACAACTATAAAACAACTAAAAAATTTAGTTGTTTTAAACCCGGATTTTGCAGCTTGCGAGTTTGTCGAAGATGCGAGGCCGCAGGGCAGGCAGACCTGCTCTAGTACTTCAACTGCCCTCCAACAAAGCAGATTCGGTAAATCGCCAGCCCCTTGCGGCTTCAAATGCCTGAAGACTTTCACCGATTGAACTTCACCTTTTGGGTGAAGGCACGGACAGGAACAAATACATCCAAACTTATGCAATAATTCAATGAAATTACTTGTCAGGCATTTGAAGTGCATAATCCGGGTTAAATTGAATTGAGGAATGTTTTCAGGCTTTGTTTTTTGCCGGTCAAACCGAGTTTTTTGCGGATGGAGTTTCTGATGTTGGTGATGGTGTGGGGTGACAGGTAGAGGGATTTGGCGATTTGCTTGGTGCCCATCCCCTGGCGAACCAGGTCGGCGACCCTGCATTCGGCCGGGGTCAGTCGGCGATAGCAGGAGGCAAGGGTGCTTGCTAGGGGGGACAGCAGGTTGTCGATATTGGAGCGGATGATATTCACCAGGACTTTACCGTCTTGGTCGAGGCTGCACATTTCCAGCTGATCGAGATAGGGCAGGATGAACTTGCGGACATTTGTCATCAGGCCGGCTTCAATGGCCTTTTTCTCGACGGCCCGGTTTTCTATTATGGTTTCAAGAGCCTTGCTGAGTTCTTCAAGGTCGTAAGCCTTGCCTTCAAGTTCGGCCCCACGCTGCAGGTTCAGGCTGTTGGCATGGGCAAGGTCAACGATCAGCTCGGCAAGCCGGCCCAAGAAGTCAACCATGGCCTGGCTGCGTGCGGGGGGGATTACCGGCAGGCTTTTTACGGCGGCGGTAAAGGCGTTCTGATCGAAACCGTATTGCTCAGCCTGCTTGATAAAATTTTCGATTTGGTTGGTTGCCGGTGGATTGAAGAAAAACTGGCCGCTGAACAAAATTCCGGCCACCTCGCTATTTACAAGCAAAGGTATGGCGGCTTCGATCAGTCCATGGCGGCATTTGAAAACCCTGGGGACCTTGTACTTTGCCAGCTGGCCGATGATTTGTTGATCGAAGTTGGCACAGAGCCTGCGGGCTTTTGGATGACGGTGATAGAAAAGATTGCAGATAGAATTTGAAGCTGGCCCGACGACCAGGGTGCCATCAATGGTTATTATGCTGGTTGCGATGCCGAAGGCTTCAAAAAGATGATCGCACAGTCTCCGAAGCCTTTGGGGATCAAGGAAATCCAGCAGGCCGGTGGCCGGCAAAGTCATGCTTTGCCTCCTGTTTGCCTGGTAAAAGCCATCACCTGCCGCCTGTTATCAT
>JALVRI010000506.1 GCA_027031325.1 Desulfobacteraceae bacterium | reverse complement strand
CCGTTGAGCCCGTGCAACCCCCACCGCCCCCACCCGTATCCGGCGACCAAGCAGGCGCAGCCGGACCGGACCGGGCAGTTCTGTTGATAAGGGCGATGATTGCGGCAGCCGCCGCAGATGGCCGGATCGATCCTAATGAACGTTCCCGGATCCTAGAACAGGCCGGCAAAAGCGGGCTCAGTGAGCAGGAACTGGAATTTTTGGAGCAGGAAATGAATCGTCCCCAAAGTGTTGAAGATATAGTGGCCCAGGTGGATTCACCGGAGCTTGCAGCCCAGGTATATACTGTTTCCCGGGCAGCAATCGAAGTGGATGAAGAGTCGGAAAAGCAATATCTGCGCGAGCTGGCAAGTGGTCTTGGCCTGACCCCGGACCAGGTGGCCCGAATCGAGCAGCAGTTTTGACGGTTTGCGGGAAGAAGTTTCCAACCCGGATCGATTGACCGCGGGCAACCTTGCCGGAGCCCAAAGCACTCCATAATAAATTCGAACGGGAGGCATTCAAGATGACTCAATGGTATTTAAGCTATGATGGCAGCCAAATCGGTCCCATGGACACAGCCGAGGCAATTGCCAAGGCCAGGGAAAACCCCAATGGTTTCGCGTGGCGCCAGGGGTTTGCCCAGTGGCTCCCCATTGCCCAGATAGATGAATTGCGGCCCGGCAGCCAGGTACCTGCTGCTCCTCCGCCTCCGCGGACGCGCCAGGCCGACGAGATCGACTTCAAAATTTACGGTGCCGAGATGCAGTTTGTGGAGATCGAGCTCGACCCGGGTGAAAGTGCCGTGGCCGAGGCCGGGGCCATGATGTATAAAGATAGTTCGGTAGCCATGGAGACCGTCTTCGGTGACGGATCCTCAAGTGGCGGAGGCGGTTTCATGGAAAAACTGCTCGGAGCGGGTAAACGTCTCCTGACCGGAGAAAGTTTGTTCATGACCGTCTTTACCCATACCGGCCAGGGCAAGGCCCATGTGGCCTTCGGCGCACCCTACCCCGGCAATATTATCCCGGTCCATCTGGGTGAGATGGGAGGCACCCTGATCTGTCAGAAAGACAGCTTCCTGTGCGCCGCCAAGGGCGTATCCATAGGTATTTATTTCCAGCGCAAGATACTGACGGGATTGTTTGGCGGCGAGGGCTTCATCATGCAGAAACTCGATGGTGATGGCATGGTTTTCATGCATGCCGGTGGAACCGTGGTGGAACGCCAAATGGACGCCGGGGAAACCCTCCACGTCGATACCGGCTGTATCGTGGCCATCGAGCCCAGCGTCCAGTTCGATATCCAGCAGGCAGGAGGGATAAAGACCGCCTTGTTCGGCGGTGAAGGCTTGTTCTTTGCCACCTTGCGGGGTCCAGGCAAGGTATGGCTGCAATCCCTGCCATTTTCCCGCCTGGCAGGACGGATGCTCCAGGCAGCCCCCCAGCGGGGCGGTAGCAAGGGAGAAGGGTCCATCCTGGGAGCCCTCGGGGACTTGATCGACGGAGACAATTGAGATGGTTGGGGCAGGCCCTTTTGGGGGGCCTGCCATTTATACCGAAAGCAAGCGCAGATGCAGATCGAGTGCCGGAACATCAGCTACCGGTATGCCAGTGAAAGCGAGCCGATTTTTGAAAATCTTTCCCTCTGCTATGATCAGCCCGGTTTTCACGCTCTTTTCGGTCCCTCAGGGGTCGGCAAAACCACCTTGGCCAAAATCCTTTGGGGTGCAATCCAGCCGTCAGAGGGAAATGTAACCAAAGGCCGGATCAAGACGGTTCTTTACACTTACAATCTTGAACGCTTGCCGGATTGGTCAACCACGGGCCGGCATCTTGAAAAGGTGACCCCTTCCGGAAAGGACGACCTGCGCCAAGAGCTGGTGGATATTTTCGATGTTCGCCGCTGCCTCGGGCAAAGATTCGGGGGGCTTTCACTGGGACAGCAAAACAGGGTCAACCTCGTTCGTTACCTCTTGCAGGACTTTGACCTTTTGATCATGGACGAAAGCCTCGCCAATGTCGACGAAAAAACGCGGGAGACAATCCTGATGCACCTCAAAAGGCTTTTCAAGGCCAGGATGTTCATTTATATTTCCCACAACCTGGTGGAAGTGGCCAAGTTTTGCAAGAAGATAGCCGTGTTGCGGTCCGGGGCCAAGAAGCCGCGGGTTGTCTGGACTTCCGGGCAGGATTTGCAGCTTGGTGGTGAGCTTCAGCAGGGGCAGGTGGAAAGGACCATGCTGGAGATTATGAATGCTGCCTAGACGTATCTACCAGTTTTTCCTGATCTACCTGTTGGGTCTTTTGGTGTTGCTGGCCCTGAAGTATGGCCTGCGGCTGTCGGATTACGTCATTCCAGGCCTTGAGAGCTTGTGGCAAACGCTTTGCGAGGTGCTGCCCCGTTACGCCGCAGACGTCTGGGATACCTTGCAGGTGGCCGTGATAGGGCAGGTATTGTCCATCATTCTGGCCTTGGTGATCGGTATTCTGGGAAGAAAGACCACCTGGTTCGGCAACTTCATCAAGGCCGCCGCCTATAATGTCCAGGCCTATCCCATAGTGGCCCTTGCCCCCATAATCTTCATCCTCCTGGGAGACGGCTTCCTGTCGCGTTTGCTGATTGCGGCCATGATCTGTTATTTTCCAATTCTGCTCACCGTTTTGGGGGTCATGAGCGAGCCCGTGGCTGACGTGGAGCATTTCTACCGTTCCACCGGCAGGATGCGCTGGCAGTTGGAGGTCAAGATCAGGGCCTTTGAAAATTTGCACAAGCTGACCACCGTTATTGCCGGAAGCGCGACCCTGGCCATGGCCGGGACCATTGTGGCCGAATTCATCGCCGCCAATGCAGGCATAGGATACAGTATCAGGATCGCCTTGTACCAGAGTGATCTGGCCAGGATCCTGGTGGCCCTGTTGTTGATCGGAATTTGCCTGTCGGTTTATCAGGGCCTGCTGGAATATAGCGGCAGTCTGGTTAAAAAGGCCTGGACAGGGTCGGCTTGACCTGAATTTCCATGTCATCTTGCGGCCGCCGCCGTTTGGCAGGAAAGGCAAGCCGTGGAAGAGGAGAGGATGCCATGAAGTGTGGTTCCAAAAAGGGGGCTCTTTTTTTGAAGATGGTGGTATGGCCGGCCTTAGTCTTGTTGCTGACCGGGGCGTCAGCCTGCCAGGTATGGGCCTCAAGCTTGAACTACAGGTTGAAGTGGATCTACAATGCTTCCGTAATAGGGGATCTTTATGCCGTCCGCAAAGGGTACTTCAAGGCTGCCGGCCTGGATGTTACCGTCAAGCCGGGTGGCCCGGAAAGGGATGCCCTCCGCGAGCTGGAACTGGGATACGCCGATTTTGGAGTTGCTTCCGCCGATCAGGTGATCCGGGCGCGTTCCAAGGGCGCCCCTCTGGTGGTAGTGGCCC
>JALVRI010000505.1 GCA_027031325.1 Desulfobacteraceae bacterium | reverse complement strand
AGAGTAAGGGACGCTTTGGCCGCCTCGATGGCCTGTCTTGCCAGGCGTTCTCCCCCCAGCTTGAGGAAGATCAGGACGGATTCGAGGACATCTTGTTTCTGGCGCAACTTGATGGGCATGCGGTTTAACAAGCGATTCCAGGTCATGCGGAGCGCTTCGGGGATTTCAAGGGTTTCGTTCATGGTTTAAAGCTCCTCAGCCTAAAGCTGTTTGTTCCAAGCTCCGTAATTTTCAGTCAGACTCCAGCCAATATAATCAAGCCAGCCCAAAAGTAAAGCCGTTTTGATCCCGGATTGTGCACTTCAAATGCCTACAATAAGCAATTACATTGAACCGGGATTATGCACTTCAAATGCCTACAATAATCAATTTTACTGAATTATTAAGTAGTTAGCATGTGTTTGTTCCTGCCCGTGCCTTCACCCGAAAGGTGTGAAGTTAGATCGGTGATAAATCATCATACATTTGAAGCCGCAAGGGGCTTGTGATTTTAGCGCATCTGCTTTGTTGCCGGGCAGTTGAAGTACCAGAGTGCATCTGCCTGCCCTCGGCCTCGCATCTTCGCCAAACTCGCCGGCTGCAAAATCCGGGTTGATTGTTTGTTCCGGCCGGGGGTTTTGTTGTTTGCCGGAGCGCCAAATTTATGATTGTCCTTGCCGTGACGATAGTATTTTAATAAGGCAGGTTAGTACAAGTGACGTAGATTGAAACGGACTGATATGCACTCGAAAACAAAACAGCAAAAATTTGAACCCGGCGCCGATGGTAAAGGGCGAGACGGCGGCTTGGCACAGGCGCTGGAAGCATGCCGCGCGGAGCTTGATAAACTTATCGCCGCCCAGGAACGCTCGAACAGTTTCATTGCCGAGATTTACGATGGCTGTTTCGAAGTCGACCCGTCAGGCATCGTTGTTTTTTGCAACCGGACAGCCATCCAGATGAGCGGTTACAGCCGGGATGAGATCATCGGGCAGGATTGGCGCCGTTTCTGTTCACCTGAAACCGTTGAACGCCTTGAGCGGGCGTCGGCCAAGACGGTTTGCGGCCGGAGCATTACGGTAACCGAGTGTGAATTGATAACCCGCCGGGGACTGCAACTCTCGGTCGAGATCAAACTGTTTGCGGTTTGTGACCGCAAAGGGAAAGCGTCCGGGTTCCGGGGCCTGATAAAAGATGTTTCGGAACGCCGCCAACTGGATAAATATCGGCGGCAGCTTGAAAAGAAGATCAATCAGGCCCAGAAGATGGAAGCCATCGGGACCTTGGCCGCCGGTGTGGCCCATGGATTCAACAACGTCCTGATGGGCATCCAGGGCAGCCTGGCCCTGATCAAGATGAATCTTGCCGGCCGGCAGAAGATGGAACGCCAGTTTGACCGGATAGAAGAGTGTATCAGCAAGGGTGTCGAGCTTGCCCGTCAGATCCAGGGGTTCGCCAGGGCGAGCAAGTTCGTGGTAATGCCCACCAACATCAACGATATTCTCCAGAGCACATCGCGGATATTTGCACGTGAGCTTCCCCGGCTTACGATTCGCGAATTCTACGATCCGGATGTGTGGGAGGTTGAAGTGGATCGGGTCCAGTTTGGGCAGGCATTGTTGAATCTGTTTGCCCATGCCGCGGACAACATGCCCGAGGGGGGCAGGCTTTACCTGCATACCGAGAACGTAATTCTGGGGCCTGAAGATGTAAAGGGTTACAAGGTGCCGCCTGGGGCCTATGTCAGGATATCTCTGACAGACACGGGGGAGGGAATCGATGAGGCTGCCAGCCATCGAATCTTCGAACCGTTTTTCAGGCAGGAAAAACTGGCCTTGGAAGGCATGCGCCTGGCCTCGGTTTACGGTATCGTCACCGGTCACAATGGTTTGATCCAGGTATACAGTGAACTGGGACACGGAACGGCCTTCATCATCCATCTTCCGGTTTCAAAACGCGAGAGCCGCTGTCGAAACATATTGCCGGGCCGGCTTCCAAAGGGCAATGAGACCATCTTGTTGATCGATGATGATGAAGTGGTCCTTTCAGTTGCCAGCAGGATATTGAGTCGGCTCGGTTACCGCCTCCGGCTGGCTTGCGGGGGGCGTCAAGGCCTGGACCTGTTTGAAGCCTGTGCCGACGAAATCGACCTGGTGGTGTTGGACGTGATTATGCCTGACCTTACGGCCGATGAGGTCTTTGAGGGCTTGCGCAGGATCGATCCAGGGGTTATTGTACTGCTGGCTTCGGGTTACAGCATTAATCCCGAGATCGAAAGTTTGCTTGCCAAAGGCTGTAAGGGCCTGGTCAGCAAACCATTCTCTTTGTACATGCTGGCGGAGAAGGTTCGAAATGCCATTGATGAACGAAAACCGGGTCAAACCGGTTAATGCGGGAAATTGGGTCTACGTCCTGGTCCAGGACCCCGATGCCGATGCCCAAATTCTCGGTCAGCAGGATACCAAGAGCCAGGTGGCCTATGTTCCGGTTTTCAAGGACAAGGATTCAGCTTTGGCATTGGCTCCGCATCTGGCCAAGCCCCTGGGGCATCGGTACGAAGTTCAGGCCATCTTGTATGAGGATCTGGCATTTTACGCCGAGGAAAACGGGTTCTGGATGTTTTTTATCGACAGCCAGGGTAATGTCGTCGATCGCAAGGCGCCCTGAACGGTTCCAGGCAAATTAGGCTCATAAAACCCTTATTACCAATCTGGACCGTAAAGCGCCTTGAGGTGCTGAACGATTTTTTTGCGCCGCAGGTTGTAGCGGGGGTCATCCTTTCGGTTTTGGAGGATGGAGACCAGGTAACGGTGGTGATTTTCCATGGCCTGGGCATACAGATCGGTGTTGATACCCCATCTGGCATGGAAATGGGACCGCAGGAAACGGTTCATCCCTGCCAGTTGGGACTGGAAGCGGTCCTGGATGAAGTGGTAGAAATTTACCGTGCTGTTAAGCAGTTCCAATGAATTACGGTATCCGGACACGGAGCCTTCCCTGAACTCGCGATAGAGCAGGAGCAATTTTTCCAGGTAGATCCGGTCCCCCATCTGGGCCACCAGGTCGGCAACTGCCAGCATGCGGGCAAGCATTGCAACCGAGTCCGATGGGAAAGGGATGGAATTTACATTTACTGCAAGGTCAGTGGCCTTGATCATGGCCTGACAGGCCGGAATTTCTTCGCTGGTAAGGCCGAAACGGCGGCCGTAGCGACCGGCAAAATCGATGCTGCGGTCAACGTGGACCAGGGTGTACTTGGCGCCGGTGCCTTCAAGGTCGCTTTTGTCCTGGATGTAGCCCGAATCGTGGATCATGGCTGCCACCAGGGAAGTAAATATCTGGCGTTGAGTAAATTTTTGCTCTTGTTGAAACGCCCCGTGAATCAGGCGCATCATTGCCAGGGTTGTATCGGTAATGTGCCTTA
>JALVRI010000504.1 GCA_027031325.1 Desulfobacteraceae bacterium | reverse complement strand
CGGAGGTGAATGCCGGGCCCTTGCGCATCCATGGTGAACTGGAGCCGGATTTGCCCGGCAAAACCGGACGCGGCCTCCAGCTTGACCTCCAGGGCGCCATCAGCGCTCAAGCCAGCCTCGATATCGATACTTGCAAGGTTGAATCGGGAAAGGCCGGCGTTTGCAAAAACAAGCTGCCCGGCAACTACTTCCAGACTGGTCCCGTACAGATCTTTCGCCCGCCCTTGCGGCCCGGCGCTAAAAGACCTGAGGACATCGGGCCAGGCTCCCAAACCGGCCGGACCCGCGTCCGGCCGAAGCTCCAGCAGGATCCGGGGACTTGCCAGGACAATCTTGTGCAACCCCACCTTTCCGTTCAAAAAGGACCAGATGGAAGGATAAACCTTTAATTTTTCCGCCCGGGCCACCACGGTCGTACCGGAAGTATACCGCGGCTCCTCCAGGGTAATTGAGGGAACCGGCAACAAGGAAACCGAAACCGAGCCGAAAGCGACCTCGGCATCTACCGCGCTTTCGATCTTCCGCGCAATCCATGCCCTTGAGACACCGGTATTGACCAGGAACTGGGCCCCAAACAAAAGGAGACTGAAAAAGACCAGGCCGACAGCCAGGATTGTCAAAGTCTTTCGATTGAATTTGGGCACGGGCCACTTCATCTTCTTCTATACCACCTCCGCCTCCTTGTAGATCTTACGAACCGGAATCTTAGATTGTATCCGGCTGCGATACAAGTCAAGCCGGAAAGGCATCTTTTCCGACTGAAAAAGTCGTCATTATGGTTGACAGGCAGCTTCATTTGGCATTTAATTTTAGGCGCTTTTTCGGCCAACCTGAACACCCTTTTGGTGGAGCCCATGGAAAAACAAAGCCGGCAGGAGCTGTTGCTCAAAGCCCAGGAAGCTTTCAACCGCCGGGTATGCGTAATCTCACCCCGGTTCAAGCTGCTCGCCTCTACCGGAGTCGACCGCCTCCCACCGGAAGATTGCGACATGCCCCATTGTTACGAATGCATCTACGGCCGGATAGAGGTGTGCGAAAATTGCCCGGCTGAAAAAGTGCTGGCAACCGGCCGGCCGGCCATGCGCGAAGTGGTTTCATATTCCAAGCACCGCAACGGTACATTCTGCCTGTATGCTTACCCCGTCCCGGCCAGCGGCCCACTGGAATCGATAGCAATCCTCAATTTCGATTTCCCGGCCCTGGAAGGGCTGGAAGAAGAACTGTCCCGCTCCAATGCTTTTTTACACAACCTGATCCAAAGTGCCTGCGACGGGGTGATTGCCACTGACATGCAAGGCAAGATCATTATCTTCAACGACGCCGCGGCCGAGTGCACCGGATATTCGGTGGAAGAAGCCCTGTCCAGCCTCAACATACGCGATTTTTACGAAGGCGATGGCGCCCGCGAAGTAATGCGTCGGCTGCGCAGCGAAAAATACGGGGGCAAGGGCAAACTGAAAAAATTCAGGATCACGGCCCTCGGGAAAAACGGAGCCAAGATCCCCATAAGCCTCTATGCGGCCATTATCTACGAAGACCAAAAAGAAATCGCCACCATCGGCTTTTTCCATGACCTGCGTGAAACCATCCACATGCAGGAAAAACTGGCCAAGACCCAGCGCCAGTTGCTGCAATCGGAAAAAATGGCTTCCCTGGGCAAGCTCGCCGCCGGAGTGGCCCACCAGCTCAACAATCCCCTTGGATCCATAACCCTCTACACCAAGTTGATTCTCGAAGAATACGATCTGGAAGACGACCTGCGGGCTGACCTGCAGAGGATCTTGAAAGACGCCCAGCGTTGCAGCACCACTGTGCGCGAGCTCCTGGCTTTCGCCCGCCAGAACAAGCAATTCATGAAGCCGGTCAACATCAACCAGGTCATAGAACAAACCCTTTCACTGATAGTGAACCAGGCCCTCTTCCAGAACATCAAGATAAAGAAACACATGGCCCCTTTTCTGCCCATGGTCAAGGCCGACGGCCAGCAACTCAACCACGTTTTCATGAATCTCTTCATCAATGCCGCCCAGGCGATCGACGGCAGCGGCACCATTGAAATCTCCACCTCCACCAACGCTTCCCGGGACCGGGTGATAATCCGTGTAAGAGACGATGGCCCCGGTATCGAGGAAGATGTTATCAAGCATATCTTCGAGCCCTTTTTCACAACCAAGCAAGAGGGGCAGGGAACCGGGCTGGGCCTCAGCGTCGTTTTCAACATAATCGAAAACCACGGCGGCAACATTTGCGCCAAGAGCCGCCCAGGGGACGGCACTACTTTCACCATCGAATTGCCGATCATTTACGAGCAAAAACGAGGAGACGGGAATGAAGCACTGGGATGATCCCCTGACCGTACTGGTGATAGACGATGAAAAGGGAATCCGGGACGGTGCCGAGCGGATATTGTCCAAAATGGGCTTTACGGTCATTACCGCCAGCCAGGGCGAGGAAGGCTTGGCGCTGCTGGCGCAAAATCGGGTGGGCATAATTTTGCTGGACCTGAAAATGCCCGGAATGGACGGAATGGAGGTCCTGGCACGGGTCAGGGAAAACGACCCCCAGGTACTGGTAATCGTCATAACCGGCTTTGCCACCATCGAAACCGCCATCGAGGCCATGAAAAAGGGGGCCTACGATTTCATTCCCAAACCTTTCGAACCGGATCAACTCCGGATCGTGGTCAAGCGGGCCAGAGAAAAAATTCGGCTCGAAACCGAAGCCAGGAAGCTTGAAGCCGAGAAACAGCGCACCCTGGCCGACCTGGAAGCCGAGCAGAGCCGTATCAGGACCATAATCGATTCGCTTCCCAACGGGGTCCTGGTCACCAACCCGGACGGCATGGTCGTCTTTCTCAACCCGGCCCTCAAGAACCAACTGGGCCTGGGGCCTGAAAACGGACCCGGCCTAAGTGTCGAAAACTACATCCCGGACGAGGGCCTTTGCAAGCTGATTAGCGACATTTCCAGGGGTAAACACATCGACTTTGAAGACATCCCCCAATACGAATTTTCCATTTCCGACCGCAAATTCCTGCTGGCCCGGGCACGTCCCGTGCTGGGAGAGCGCAATGAGTGTCTCGGGGCCGTGGTCAACGTGGTGGACATCACGGCCATGAAGGTCCTGGATCGGCTCAAGTCCGAGTTTGTAGCCAAGGTCTCCCACGAGCTGCGCTCACCGCTTTCAACCATCCACGAACAACTGGCCCTTGTGCTCAACGACATCATCGACCAGGTTTCTTCCACCGACAGGCACCTGCTTTCGCGGGCCAAGGAAAAAACCAAGGGCCTCATTTCCCTTATCGGAGACCTGCTCGATCTTTCCCGGATCGAGGCCGGCGCGGTCTGCCAGGAAATAAAACCGGTTCAACTCGAAGAACTGCTCGAAAAAATAATCGACTTCCTGGG
>JALVRI010000503.1 GCA_027031325.1 Desulfobacteraceae bacterium | reverse complement strand
AAAAGATAGCTCAGCGGCTGTGACCGGGTAAATTCCAGGTGGTACAACTACCGCTCGAACATGTCCTGGTCTGGGTCGCAGCTTCACCTTTGGCAGCTTGACCGCTGCCCATGGCATAGTTGGTTGAGCTCATTATCCTTTCCAGCTCACTCGATCCGCATTGGGAACATTTCATCTCGACCTGTTCATCCTTGTTCATGACCAGGATTTCGAGGCAATGATTACACTTCAGGCAGCGAAACTCATAGATGGGCATGGGCGCAACCTCCTTTTCGGCCCGCAAGATTCAAGCATTCATCTGTAGTATCATCCTGTTCCAATTGTCAAGGAGTTAAGTTTCAAAGAATTTCCAGCATTTCTCGTGCATGGGCCAAGGTGGTGGGGGTGATTTTGCGGCCTCCGATCATGCGTGCCAGCTCTTCGATCCTTTGCTCCCGTGTCAAGGGTTCCACAGAGGTAATGGTGCGGCCTTTTTTCACCCTTTTGGAAATCCGCAGGTGCTGGTGTCCGAACTTGGCAATCTGGGGCAGGTGGGTGATACACAATGTCTGGTGATGCTCGGCACAAGATGCCAATTTAGAGCCCACCATCTCGGCGGTCCGGCCGCCTATTCCTGCGTCCACCTCGTCGAAAATCAAGGTTTCCACCGATTCGTTCCCGGCCAGGATCACTTTTACCGCCAGAACCACCCGGGACAATTCGCCACCGGAGGCTATTGAGGCCAGGGGCTTAAGTTCTTCGCCCACGTTGGGGGCGATCATGAAAACCGCCTTGTCACACCCGGTTTCGGTCAAGGCGGCGTTGCTGCACCTGAAAAACTCTTCGGTTCCCGCCGGAGGGCCGATCTTTTCGAGCAACACCTCAAAGCGGGTTCCCTCCATCTGCAGATCGGCCAATTCCGCTTCAATCCTGGCGGCCAAAGCCGAGCACGCTTTGCGCCTGGCCTTTGACAATCGACTGCAGGCTTCGCATAAACGGCTGTGCAGATCGCCAAGTTCTTCTTCTAACTCGCCTATCTGCATGTCCAGGCCGGCGACTGACTCCAGCTCTTTTTCGAGATTGCGACCGTATTCGAGGACTTTTTGAAGGCTGGGGCCGTATTTGCGCTTCAAACGATTGATAAGATCCAGGCGCGCTTCAACTTCTTCCAGCCGGTCCTGATCGGTTTCCAGTCCTTTCAGATAAGAACGCAACTCGGCGTTGAGATCTTCCACCCGGTAGACCGTATCGCTCACAGCCCGGGCAAGGTCTGCCAGTCCAGGATCAATCCGGCTACCGCCCTCCAACTCCTTTTCCACTTCGGCCAGTTGTTCCAGGACCGCCCCGTCAGCGTTGTAAAGCAACTCCAGACTGCGATGCACAGCGGCAAAGAGGGACTGCATATTCTTCAGTCGCCTCCGCTGCTGTTCCAAGCGCAAATCCTCATCCTCTTCAAGCCCGGCCTGGCGGATCTCGTTCCGCTGGAAGGTCAACAGTTCCAGCTGCTCTGCCTGACGCCGTTTGGCCGCCAAAAGCTTTTGGCGGCGTTCAACCAGCGGTAAAAGCCGGCGATACAGGCCGGCCACCTCGGCCCGCAGGGGCAGCAAGCCGGCGAACTGGTCCAGGATCAAAAGGTGGTTTTCTTCCTTCAGCAGCCTTTGATGGGCATGTTGCCCGGAAATACTGGCCAGGTTCTCCGTCAGGCGGGACATTGCCTGAACGGTAGCCAGGCGATCATTGATATAAATCCGGTGGCGATTGTTGCGGGCAACCACCCGGCGTACAAGCAGGCATTGCTCATCGTCACCGGCAAGGCCCGATGCAGCAACCTGCTTCGCCACCGCTCCGTCGGGTGGAATCCTGAACAAGGCTTCCACCTCGGCGGTTTTGCTGCCGCTGCGTATCATCCGCGACGAGGCCCTTGCGCCCAGCAAGAGGTTGACGGCATTGACGATTATCGATTTGCCGGCCCCGGTCTCGCCACTCAAAATTGTCAGCCCGGGTCCAAACCGGAGGTGAAGATCATCGATAATGGCAAAATTACGAATGGAGAGCTCTTCGAGCATTACTTGTCCAGCTCCAGACTCAACTAGTCTGCATTTGACTCCTCAGCATCCGGGAATAAGCGTGATTGACCACCGGAACACCTGTGAAATAGCAGGCCCGGATAATACCTAACAGGCTGCTAGGGCCGGCATCTGCAGTTCAGACCGCTGGCCCGTATATAATCCAATTGAATATCCCGATCAAGGCTCCATGGCTTAGCGTAACTAACATCCTGAGAAACAGGGTACGGTTACTTCTACCGATGGGCCGGGGCAAATTTCTCCTTGCAGCCTCCTGGGTGGCGGCGGCCTGGGATCAAAATTGCCCAGGCTCAACTTCCGGGAATATCCGGGCCAGGATCGCTGGTTGGGCCGGAGCCTGCTTTTTTACGCCTCAAACGCCAGTTTGGTTTGCGCCACATCCCTCCGGCAGTGAAACAGTTCCAGCCCCAGCCCAGCCATTTTATCAGGGCCGCCACCAGCCACAATGACCAGAGCAGCATCAGCGCCTGGTAAGTCCAGCGCGGCAGGCTCACTATCATCGGTGCAGGCATGTTGCCTCCAATTCTGTCCTGATACCATCTCAAAAGGGAAGCCGATGAGCCGTTGCCGGCCACCTGCATCTCCGGCGGCGCCATCAAACCCTGCTTTACGGCCCAATACAAAACCCCAAGGGCCGCCAGGGTCAACCCAACAAGGGCCAACTGTAACAAATCGAACTTCAAGGCTCCCCGGCAGGGATAGTGCCGCCTTCGCAAGCCAAGGGCAATCAGCCAGCCGGCCACCAGGGCCCCGGCAGGGGCCGGAACCTGAGATAATCCAAGGGTAAGCAGCATCCATTGGCCGGTCCCAAGAACAGTCACCCCGGTCCGGGCCAGGAAAAAGGCCGCCAGGAGGCAGGCCCCCAGGTAACTCCAGAACAGCACGGCCGGCCCCAGCCGCGGACCGCTTAGCCACAAAAGCCAGCGATTGCCTGGAACATGCAGATCAATCCGGGCATTGACCGCTTCCCGGCCCAGATTTACCCGGGGCGTCCGCCAGGCCAACTTCCATTGGTGGGGCTGGCGCCAGGCCAGACGAACCTCCTGGCGTCCCGGATCCAGTGGAATCAGAACCAGGCGTCCGTCCTGGGCCAGGGGCTGCATTCTTCCGTTTTTGTGAAGCGATTGCAACAATGCGCCTTCGGGTAACTCCAGGCTGTACTGTCCACCCTTGCTGGAACGAATGGCCAGGTTCATGTCGGCTTCCATGAAGCGGCTGGAAGGCCTTAGTTGCAGTTCGGCCCGATCTATGGTCACCGTCTGTCCGGGCAAGGCCTTGGGGCGGGAGACATTGATGGTCAGTTTTTCGCCGGGCCAGGGTTGCCATCGAGGCCGCCAGATCCGGCCGGCATCCTGATGCTGCACAGGTGGCAGGCCCTTGAAACTGCAATGCCAGACGGGGCTTGCGTCAAGAACCCAGGTTTCGGTCCAGGGTACGGCAGACGGTGCCGTCAGTTCAAGCCGGGCCGTTTTTTCAAGGCTGGACCTGAAACCGGCTCTCTGCTGCCCGGCTCCCATCCGGACCATGGCAAAACCGTTTGTAACGGCTATGGCTGCGCTTGTGACAGCCTCCCCGGCAAGCAGGGGAATTTTCAGTACTACCGGCTGGACGGCCGGCGTCAAACGTTCAACACGGGTTTCGACTCTCCAGTTCAGGCCCAGTTGCAAGTGACGGGTAACCTTGAAAAAAGGGCTCAGGACGTCCGCAAACTTTTCCTTTTCCCCGGTCGCTTCTTCTTCAACAGGCCTTTGCAGGATCAAGGCATCGGACGCTTTCCCCCCCTCCTGGAGACCCTCGACTTTCCATCCCGGTGCACTGACGGTTGTAAGATGAGGCTTTAAAGGCAAGGGCAATCGAATAGTATCCAGCCCTTCTATATCGGCCAGCATGGCAATGGTATGACGGCCGGCGGAGACCACCGCCCACAGCCGCCCCTTGCGGTCACTTCCAAGGGCCTCCATCCTTGCTCCATCGGCCAATACCTGTTGCGGCATCCATTGGCCGCGGGCGGCCGGCAGGGCAACAGCCGTATCCACGGCAGCATGTACCTGGAGCAGAACCTGAAGCCGCTGATCCCGCACGGTTATATCCATCCTTGACAGGTCGGCACACCTGGGAAGACAGTCCGGCGGCTCCAGCAGCCTCTTTTCAAATTCCTCGAGCAGGTAAGCTGGAGGAAATCCCGAAAACTCCCCTTCCGAACCTGTTTCGTCAGCCCGGACGGCAACCGGGACGAGGATCATCATCGAGGCAATGACACCCAGGGCCGTTGCCTGCTGCAACCTGCTCCAGATCCTCGAAGGTCTGACCACCGCCCAGAACATCAATGCCAGGCAGGCCACCCGTAAAACAGCCAAAGCCAAGTTGAAAGTAGGCGATATCAAGTACAGCCGGAAGGTCTGATTCCTGGTAACCGGCCCGTTCCACACCAGGGGCAGTGTCTGCCACTTCCAGTCGGGCAGGCCGGGACCGGTCGGAATCAGGGCATCCGGGTCGTATTCATCCAGCAAGGGGCTGTACTGCTTCCTGACTTGATCCTGTTGGATGGACTTTGCCTGTTCTTTGTAACTTCGGACTGCGGGCACGGCAGTCGGCCGGGTCTGCATGGCCTCTTGGGCCGGACCGCCCGGCGGGCTCCATTTTGCTCCCACGTGGATACCGGAAGGGTGGTCAAGTTGAGGAAAAACACCGTTTTTCAGTTGATCAACGGTGAAAACGACCCCCTGGATGGCAAGCACGCAAAGCGCCCCTGCCATCCAGACAGCGGCCAAGCGCCGCAAAAAGCCGCTTTCGACTTTCTTTTTCAGGGCCATGGCCGCAACCAGATGGAGCCATACCAGCCGGGGAGCACCCGGTTCATGATAGACAAGAATCATTGTTACCAGGGCAAGAACACCCGGGCCGGGACCGCATGCCTTGAAAACCGCTATGGCCACGATCAGGACAACGAAAAAGGCCAGCAGGTTCCATTGGTTGAGCCAGGTGGGCGGGGGGGTGTCCACCCCGGCCGTAGCCAGCAGGCGCCAGCCCGGCGGCAGGTGCAGCCTGCCGCGAACGCGGTTGAAGTCGTGATCCCACCAGGTGACCGGCTGCCGTGAAGAACGGCCTTCCAGGCGGGCATCGGCCTCCAGCTGCAAGCTTCCCTGGCGCAGCTCGACCCCTGCCTTGCCCTCGGGTCCATGGGCCGTTATCAGCCTGTCCTGCCCCCTGACCGCCACCCGGCCTAGTTTTGCCGGCCGATTCATGGCCAGAGACCATTGCCTGCTCAAACGACCTTCAATCCGGTCGTGGACGGTAAAGCCCTTGCCATCGAAATCGAGCCACCAGTCCCGTTCCAGCCGGAGCCGATCGGCGGTCGGCCGGGAAGCGCCCCTTCTCAGCTGCTTGAAGACCAGGGCGCTGCCCCTGGTTATCAGGTAGGCCGGGAAACGGCGCCAGTTTTCCGGCAGGTGGGTCCGTGACGGTTCCACCAGGGCGGCCCCTTCCACCTTTACCGAGCGCAGGCGGCGATGGGCCTCGAAAGCCCATACTTCGTCACCGTAAGGCAGTCCCGGCGGTGCCAGATTGTAAACCGGTCCGGGCATACGAGCCTCGATCCTGATCTGCCAGCTTCCCGGCCGGAGTTGAACCTCCATTCGCCCGGCCTTGTCCAAACGAACGGGCAAAGCGCTATCCAGCGCCATGGGGATCGCATTTTCCGGCAAGAGCGGTTTTAAGAGCTCTTTCCGGGGCGGCCCGGAGACCTCCAGGCCCACGACCGTGATCAGGCGCATGGGGATGGTATCCCTTACCAGCCGGACAACATAGGCCTGCATGCCGGCCCTGGCTTGGCGGCCCGCCGGAGCCCGCTTTCTGATCCAGAGGTTCTGCTTGTCGTCGAGGACCGGATGGGGGATCATTTTACCTTCAACAACCAGGCTGACCAGTCCTACCTGGGCCGGTACCTTGATCATCTCAGGCACCCGATCCCAATCGAACCTTCCGGTTACCCGATAAGATCCGGTTTCCAGGTAAAGGGAGGGAAAACCATTGCGCTCCAGAACAGGCCTGGTCTTGCCATTGACCTGGACTGCTTCCGGCCAGAGGTACTTTTCCCCCGGCAGCCGAACCCAACCGGGAGCAAAGATGCGCCATTGCTGATCGAACCTTGCCCCCCGGCGGTCCACAACCAGGGTTAACCTCGAGGGCCACTGGCAGCGGGTAACACCCCCGTTGTCGAAGTCGGGCGGACAAAGCCGCTTTTGCCTGGAATACAAAACCCACTGCTTCCACCGGTCCAGTTCCGGAGGCGCTCCCGGGTCCGGGGCCGCCCAGGCGTACGCCTGAACCAAAAGCAAGCTTGTAATAGCCAAAAGAAACAGGGAAACCCAGCGCCTGAAAAATTTCATTTTCCAGTCCTTTCCATGGCTTCAAGGGTAGCGTCGATGGTCTCCCGCAGACCCTCTGCAAGGGTCGCCGGCCTGAATCCGGCATTGAAAGCCGCCCTGCTGTCGAGGGATACGTCGAAAACCGGTTTTTCCGCTCCCGGAAAATCTTCCATCCTTACCGGATTGACCAAGTCAGGGCTGCAGCCCATGAGCGATGCAATCATAAGGCCCATCCGGTAACGTGAAACACGGACCTCTCCGCCAAGGTGGAGGTGTCCCTGCCAGGCTCCTAAGAATTTCAGCAAACCCCGGGCCGCGCTTTTGGTATCGAGGGGGCTGCGGTACTGGTCGACAAACATAGGGACAGGTCGCCCACCGGCAAGGCGCTCGATGACCTCCATGGTAAAGTTGGCCCGCTTTCCAGGGGCCCAGCCAAAAAGCAGGGGCAGACGGCAAACGGCCGCCCGGGGCCATTGCCGGAGCACCAGGTTCTCGGCCAAGGCTTTTTGGCGGCCGTAGACGGTCAGAGGGCATGGGGGGTCATCTTCTTTGTAAGGTCCCTTGGAACCTTCGAAAACCAGATCGGTGGAAACGTGAACCAGGGGCACGCCGGCGGCTGCGCAAAGCCCGGCCAGGTGTCCGGCGGCCTCCACGTTGATCTTGAAACTGGAATCAGGGTCCCGGCGGCAGCTTGCGGGGCGGCTGACGGCAGCGGCATGAACCACTGCCTGCGGGCGGATGGATTCAAAAAGGGCCTCAAGCTCCCTGCCTGATGCCAGGTCGCATTTTACCGCAACTATCCCGGAAACCTGGGGCCGGTTGCGCAGATAGATCCCAAAAACCCGCCATTTCTTGCGGGCCTGGCGGCAAAGCTGCCAGCCCAGAAAACCACCGGCCCCGGTAACCAACAGGCGGCGGTCCATCTCCTGTGGTCCTCGCTGTTGCATACCGGTTTTACCCGGCCACGAAACGGTTGCAGATGGTGCCCAACGATTCTATGCTGCACTCAACCACGTCACCGGCTTTGAGGGTAACCGGGGGATCGCGAAAAATCCCCACCCCGGCCGGCGTCCCGGTCGAAATCACATCTCCCGGCCAAAGGGTTATGTCCTGGCTTATATCGGAAATTATTTCCGGGATGGAAAAGATCATATCGGCCGTATTGCCATCCTGCATCAAAACTCCGTTCACCCTGGCCGTAAGCCGCAGGTTGCCAAGGTCTTGGATTTCGTCTGCAGTGACCAGGGCCGGTCCCATGGGAGCGAAGGTATCGAAAGATTTTCCCCTGAACCACTGGCTCTGGCTGAACTGGGCCTGACGGGCCGAAACATCGTTCATCACCATATAGCCTGCCACATGTTGCAGGGCCTGGGACGGGGATATCCGCTTGCCGGCCTTTCCAATCACAACCGCAAGCTCCACTTCCCAGTCGATCTGGCCGGAGCTGGTAGGCAGCAGGACGTCATCAAACGGCCCGTTGAGGGTGTTGGGAGTCTTGCAAAAGAGCAAGGGTTGTTGCGGAAGGTCAAAGCCACCTTCATCGGCATGGGCCGCAAAATTCTTTCCAAGGCAGATGATCTTGGCCGGTGAAAGCACCGGGGGCCCAAGCCTGCCGTCGAAGGGTTCTGCCGGCGCATTGAAATCGGCCAGCTTCTCCAGCCATCCTCCGGTGAAAAAATCCGGTCCGATATCAGGAATCGAAGGAAAGTGCCTGCGCAGATCTATGATTCCGTCGGGCCGCTGTAAACCAGGTCTTTCCTCTCCAGCCGATCCGAAACTGATCAAACGCATGAGCTGCTCCTTTGGCCTTACACCACTCAACGGCCGGGAACGATTATTCGCGATTGATCCCTTGCCTGGGCTTGTTGCTGTTGTCGCATCTGCTCCACCTGGCGGATGACTTCTTCCAGCGCCCGGCGCATGGCACCTGGGAATTCCTCGTAAGCCTCGGCCAGGGATTCTGCTTTCAGACGGGCCTGGATCGGCAAGGGACCCTCAGGGGACATGAGCTGGGTATGGCCGATAAATATCTGGCTGCGACCGGCGTCATCACTGCCGTCGGCCAGGATGGGCACCAGCCTCCGGATGGAGGCCGCTTTGAGGTCGGTAATCGATTCTTCCCGATAGAGATTGGTAGTATCGATGGAAAAATCGAACAGATCGTCTTGGCTCGGAGTCGTCATTGAAAATCCTTTCATTGAATGTTGGGCTAATTTCTGCCGGAGTCCCCCAAGGGGTGAGGCATTTGCAGGACGTGATTATTGCCGGGACACCCCTTTTTGAATGGCCGTTTCTGCTTTGAGCTAAACTTAAAGCCAGGTGCTTGTCAATCCTTGTTTGACCGAAACGATAAACCCGGATTTTGCAGCTGGCGAGTTTGCCGAAGATGCGAGGCGGAGGGCAGGCAGACCTGCTCTAGTACTTCAACTGCCCGACAACAAAGCAGATTCGGTGAAATCGCCAGCCCCTTGCGGCTCCAATCGGCCAAGCCAGACCGGCGGTTTTGTCTAACAGGTTGCTAAGTTGGAGGTTGACTCCAGCCAGCATATTTGCCAAGCCATCCGGATAGAAAAGCAACCCGTCCTTTCACGAGGTACCTTGTCATGCTCAGCGAACTTTATAGCGGCCTGCGCTTCGCATTCAAAGGCACGCTCCTGGCCCTGAAAAAACCAAAATTACTGGGCCTCGGGCTGCTGCGGCTTGTTCTGACAGCCGCCATTGCCGCCGTGGGTCTAGGCCTGGCCCTGGTCTACCATGACCAGGTAATGACCCTGATCTGGTCAAGACCTGAAAATGCCTGGATAATCTGGCTCTGGCATCTTGCCTCCTGGCTGCTGGCCCTGTTGTTGGCGGCCCTGGCGGCGGTATTGGGATACCTGGCGGCCCAGTTGCTGTTCAGTATCTTCATCATGGACCTGATGTCGCGGATCACCGAACAAGACGCCGGTTACACGCCCGTCGAAACAGACCTTCCCTTTGGAAAGTATTTCCGGCAGCTTGTGATCCAGGAGATCCCCAGAACCATTTTACCGGTATTGATTTCACTCTTTATCATGCTCATGGGCTGGCTGACCTTTTTGGCACCGCTTGCCACCCTGGCCATGCCGGTGGTTGCCGCGGCTTTCCTGGCCTGGGAAAACACCGACCTGGTACCTGCTCGCCGGATGATAACTTTTGCCCGGCGCTGGAAATTCTTCCGGACCCATTTTTGGGCCCACCTCGGTTTCGGGCTTCTTTTCCTTGTACCTTTGATCAACATCGTATTTCTCTGCCTGGCCCCCGTGGGAGGAACTTTGTTGTACCTCGAATATTCGCAGGGCCAAAAACAATAATCCCGGATTATGGACTTCAAATGCCTTTGCCTGCCGTCCGCCTCGCATTTTCGCCAAACTCGCCAGCTCCAAAATCCGGGAGAATGCCTGTTTTGCTTTTTGGAAAAAATCTGCTATAGAAGGCAGACGAAAAATCCGGGGATGTAGCTCAGCTGGGAGAGCGTGGCGTTCGCAACGCCAAGGTCGTGGGTTCGAATCCCATCATCTCCACCAAAAAGACAGTACCCGGTCACATAGACCGCAACCGCCTGCAGGCCAGTAGCTCTAATGGTAGAGCACCGGACTCCAAATCCGGGTGTTGGGGGTTCGAGTCCCTCCTGGCCTGCCAAAAAACTCTTCCGGCAAGTTAAGCCCCCAAAAAACCGCCTCACCGGCTGTTTAC
>JALVRI010000502.1 GCA_027031325.1 Desulfobacteraceae bacterium | reverse complement strand
CCCCGTTGCCGGTTCTATCAGCCTGACAGCCTGCTCAAGAGCCGTTTGCGGGCAATGCATTTTTCAGCCTTTGCAAGGGCGATCAATCCATAAAGGAGGAAAACCATAATGACGGATATCCTGCAACTGGTGAAAACCAAAGACCCCAACGAAAGAGAATTTCACCAGGCCGTGATGGAGGTTGTGGTATCGATCAAGCCGGTCATGGACCGCAACCCCGAGTATCGCAGCGCCAAGATTCTCGAGCGGCTGGTGGAGCCCGAGAGGGTGATCATGTTCCGGGTTGCCTGGATGGACGATCAGGGCCAGGTCAATGTCAACCGGGGCTTCCGGGTGGAGATGAACAGCGCCATCGGGCCTTACAAGGGGGGCTTGCGCTTCCACCCCTCGGTCAACCTTGGCATTTTGAAATTCCTGGCTTTTGAGCAGGTATTCAAAAACGCCCTTACCACCCTGCCCATGGGTGGCGGCAAGGGCGGTTCGGACTTTGATCCCAAGGGCAAGTCGGATACCGAGGTGATGCGCTTTTGCCAGGCCTTCATGTCTGAGCTTTTCCGCCATATCGGCCCCAACACCGATGTTCCGGCCGGTGACATCGGGGTGGGTGCCCGCGAGATAGGTTTCCTGTTCGGCATGTACAAGAAGCTGGCCAACGAGTTTACCGGGGTCCTTACCGGAAAGAGCCTCAACTGGGGCGGCAGCCTGATCAGGCCCGAGGCCACCGGCTACGGTTCGGTCTATTTCGCCTCCGAGATGCTGGCAACCCGCAACCAAAGCCTGGAAGGTAAAACCTGCCTGGTTTCCGGTGCCGGAAACGTGGCCCAGTATACCATGGAAAAGCTGATCGAAATGGGTGCCAAGCCGGTCACCTTCTCCGATTCGTCCGGATATATTTACGACGAGAAGGGCGTGGACCGGGCCAAGCTCGATTTCATAATGGAGCTGAAAAACATCAAGCGCGGCCGGGTCAAGGAATATGCCGAGAAGTACTCCGAGGCGGTCTATACTCCTGCCGATCCCAACGCCGATCACAATCCCCTTTGGGATCACAAGGCCGACTGCGCCTTTCCCAGTGCCACCCAGAACGAGATCAACGCCAAGGACGCCCAGAACCTGGTCAACAACGGTGTCCAGCTGGTGTGCGAAGGGGCCAACATGCCCACCGTTCCCGAGGGGATCGATATCTTCATCGACAACAATATCCTTTACGGGCCGGGCAAAGCGGCCAACGCCGGTGGAGTTTCGGTCTCCGGCCTGGAGATGACCCAGAACAGCATGCGCATGTCATGGACCCGCCAGGAGGTGGATGACCGGCTCAAGCTGATCATGCACTCGATCCACAAGACCTGCCTGGAGGCAGCCGAGCAGTACGGTCATCCGGGCAACTACATGGTAGGTGCCAACATCGCCGGGTTCATCAAGGTGGTCAACGCCATGCTGGACCAGGGCGTGGTCTGACCAGGTCCAATCGAGAATCCAGCCCGGCATCCGGTTGCGACCGGGGCCGGGCTTTTTCAGTGTTTTCCGGCCGAGGCCATCAGCTCCTGGTAGGCGGCCTGGATCTGCTTGAACCTCTCTTCGGCCAATTGCCGGAAATCCTCGTCCAGGTGGGCGAACTTGTCGGGATGATATTTGACCGCCAGTCTACGGTAAGCTTCCTTGATCTGCCCGGCAGATGCGTTCGGTTTGACCCCCAGGACCTGGTGGGCCGGCATATTCTTGAAATCTGCATTCCGGAAGGCCGTATTCGTTTTTTGATCTTCCTGCCCCCGGTCGCCGGTATTCCGCCCGGTTTCAGGACGCCGCAATAAGCGGTAAGCCAGAAAAGCAGCTATCAGAAGATCGTCGATCCAGCCCCGGAGCGGGATAAAGTCCGGCAGCAGGTCGTATGGCAGGAGGATATAGATAACGGCCAGAATGATCCAGATTTTATTCATCCCGGTTTATGCACTTAAAGTGTCTGAAAAATTTATTTCATTGAATTATTGCATAAGTTTGCATTTATTTGTTTCCGCTTCATGGTCCGGTTACACCCAGCGGTCCGGTCCCCGGCGGTGAAGCTCGATGACATGAATCTGTCCGTCGGTGTTGATCAGGGTGTTGATCAGCCAGCTTATAAGGCTGATCAGAAAGGCCCCGGCTACCGCGCTCCAGAAGCCGTTCACCTGGAGTCCTTCTATCAGGCCGTCGGCCATTTTCAACATCATGGCGTTGATTACAAAGGTAAAGAGACCGAAGGTGAGCAGGTTGAGGGGCAGGGTCAGCAGCAAGGCGATGGGTCGAAAAAAAGCATTCAGGATCCCGATGGCGGCCGCGGCTGCCAGGGCGGCACCGAAGCTGGCCACCTGGATTCCGTCCACAAGATAGGCTGTCAAAATTACGGCCACTGTCAGGGCCAGCCAGCGGATGACAAGTCCACGCATTTTGCGATTCCTTTCTCCAAGAAGCTTGCAGATCCCGGTATTATAGTGCCCCGGGCCTGCGGTAGCGGGTTTCAGGTTGCCCGATTATTGCCGGTTTGCGATTTGTCTTCAAGATAATAAGCACCGGGGCACCGGGCAACAACTGCTTTTTTTATGTAAAGGCCCTCCGGGTTGGAAGATATCAGCCTTCCGCCGGCCGGTGGGTTGCCTGCTCTTGCCTTGACCGCCGAACGGCCAGGGACTATACTGCAGCCCGTTCGAATTTCATGATTGCCAGCCTATTGGGAGCCTGTTTGAAACCATGCTTTCAAACCAAGACTACAAGGCCCGGGTGGAACAGGCGGCCTCCTTCCTGCAAAAGCGTTTGGGGCCGTTTCCCAGGGTGGCGGTCCTGACAGGCACCGGCCTGGCGGAGCTTGCCGACGGCCTTGAAGAGGCCGCCAGGGTCAACTACGGCGAGATTCCCGGCTTTCCGGAACCTACCGTCACCAGCCATGCGGGAGTCATGCTGTCCGGCCGGCTGGGAAAGATTCCCCTGGCTGTCTGCCAGGGGCGCTTCCATCTTTACGAAGGCTACAGCCCCCGCCAGGTCACCTTCCCGGTCCGGGTCCTGGCGAACCTGGGGGTACGCTGCCTGGTCCTGACCAACGCCGCCGGCGGGCTCAATCCCCGTTTTGCACCCGGAGAGCTTATGCTCATCGAGGACCACATCAACCTCAGCGGGGAAAACCCGCTTGTAGGCCCGAATATCGATGCCTGGGGCTTGCGCTTCCCCGACATGACCAACGCTTATGATCGTGGTTTAAGGCAGGCGGCCGAAAAGGCTGCCGCCGCTGCCGGGATCAAGCTGCAGTCCGGTGTTTACGTGGGACTCAGGGGTCCGAGCCTGGAAACCCCGGCGGAAATGCGTTTTTTGCGGAGCATAGGGGCCGATGCGGTCGGCTTTTCGACCGTTATGGAAACCATTGCCGCCGTGCACGCCGGTCTC
>JALVRI010000501.1 GCA_027031325.1 Desulfobacteraceae bacterium | reverse complement strand
AACCGGAAGACTAACCATTGGGAGCATTCTGAGTTCCGGCCGGTGCTCTGAATTTATGAATACCGACGGCCGCAACCATCAAGGCCAGCCCGATTGCATCGGCCCAGTATGCCGGCCAAAACAATCCCACGGCCGCCAGGGCGAACAGGGCCGTCTCAAACCAGGTCAGGGCCCTGAAAAAGTAGCGTTCCAGGACCGCTGCAAAAGCTACCAGGCCCAGGGTGGTAACAAACATGGTCCAGACAACCTGCCAGTGCATCAGCTCGTAATTCTTCCCCATCCCCAGCAGCGGCCGGTAAGCCATTATGATTGGGATGATGTAGAGTCCCTTTGCCAGTTTCCACGAAGTAAAGGCGGTCTGCATCGGGTTGGCACCGGCCACGCCGGCACCTGCGAAACTGGCCAGGCTGACCGGAGGTGTCACGTTGGCATCCTGGGAATACCAGAAAACTATCATGTGGGCCACCAGCAGGGGCACTCCCATGTCCAGAAGGGCCGGCCCGGCCAAGGTCGCCAGAACGATATAGCTAGCCGTAACCGGCAACCCCATCCCCAGCACCAGGGAGGCTGCGCCGATCAGCAAGATGGCGAAAACTTCGATCCCGAAACTAAGGTCTATCACCAGGCTTGAGAATTTCAGCCCCATGCCGGTCAGGGTCACCATGCCCACGATTATGCCGGCCGCCGCACAGGCAACCGAAACCATGATCGCGTTCTTGGCCCCGCTTTCCAGGGCTTTGAAAATCATCCGCATCTCCCTGGCAAGCAAGCCTCCGATTCCCACCGCCGATTCCGGCTTTCCCGGCAGTCTTCTTCCTCCCGTGGCCCAGCGAAGGGTATCGGCCGCCAGGCTGGCCGCCAGGGTACTGACCACGGCCACAAAACCTGCCATCATCGGCGAATAGTTGGCAACCAAAACGTAAACCAGGATTGCCACCGGGATGATGAAGTGCAAACCATCCTTGATGACCTTCAGCGGCCTTGGCAAGCTTTGTCTGGGCTGGCCGGCCAGACCATACTTTTGGGCCTCGAAATGAACGAACAGGAGCACTGTCAGGTAATACATCACCGCAGGTACAAGGGCCACTTTGATGATTGTCAAATAACTTGTATTGGTGAACTCCGCCATCAGGAAGGCCCCGGCCCCCATGATGGGCGGCATAAGTTGACCACCGGTCGAAGCGGCTGCCTCGATAGCGCCGGCGACATGGGGACGGTAGCCCACCTTTTTCATCATCGGGATGGTAAAAGAGCCGGTCGCCACCACGTTACCCACCGCCGAACCTGAGACAGACCCCATGAAGCCCGAGGCCACCACGGCGGTCTTGGCCGGACCACCCGAAAAACGGCCGGTCAGGGCATAGGCCAGATCGATAAAAAATTGGCCACCCCCGGTAACTTCAAGAAAAGCCCCAAAAAGCACGAATACGAAAACAAACGTGGAGGCAACGCCGATTGGTAACCCGAAGATGCCTTCGGTCGTAAGCCAAAGGGTCGTTGAAATCCGCTCCAGGCTGTAACCCTTGTGAATGATCAATTCCGGCATGTAGGGACCGAAGTAAGCGTACAAGATGGCTACAAGGCAAATCCCGGTCATAAACAGTCCGATCACCCGGCGGCAGGCTTCCATGACCAGCAACACCCCGATGATGCTGACCAGCCGGTCACTCAACAGCCAGTCTCCCTGGCGTTCGAAAATCTCGCTCAGGTTGAAACAGATGTAAGCCGTACAGCAGATTGCCGCCGCAGCCAGGATCCAGTCTATCACCACCCAGAGGCTGAGCCTGTCCTTGCTGACCCTTGCAAAGGGAGGCTTCAACAAAAAAGTCAGTACCAGGATCGCACCCAGATGAATCGTGCGTTGAATCAGGGCCGTCAGGGTCGCAATGCCGGCCGTGTATAACTGATAGAGACTTAAGGCAACCGCAATAATGGTCACCAGGCCTGCAGTAATGGAAGCCAGGTTGGGATTTTCGGAATGAGTTTTCATGGGCCTGCTTGAATTCATCGGAACATCCATCAAGGTTCACAAGTAGCTTTATTGGTCAGGATCGGTCAAGCGAAACCGGGGTTGGTAAACAGGGCATCATGGTTCGCCAGAGCATTTCGACCAGGCTGACCTTCCGGGCAGCAAACCTTACCGCCACATGGGGAGCCAAGGATGAAAGGTTGATCCGCCGTCCGCGCCAGATTATGGTATGATCGACGCCGGGACTGCCTATGCGCAGGATAAAATTGCCTGTAGGCATGTGCATATCCTTGATCACCTCGTAGGGGCCTTCTTTCACCATCTTCCCGACCCCCGGCATCTTGCCCATGCCTGCCCCAAACTTGAGGTATTTCTCCTGTTCGATAAAAATCCTGCCATCAGCATCAAGACTGTGGGTTTCCCAGATTGGGGCGTTTTCAACCGAATGATAGTATTGAATAGTGAAAGTTTCCCCAGGCCACATGGGCAAGACCAGCATCGGCTCATCCTGGCCAACCGGCGTTATTCTGAGTTCCAATCCGCCGGGAAAGACAACCAGGGCCAGGGCCATGCAAAAAGCCAGGCCGGCCAAAATCCACCACTTGGAACGTAGCGTCAATTTGACCGGCCAGGCCATAAATCGTCCCCTAGGGAATAAGCTTCTGGGGCACTTCTATGCCCTTTTCCTTCAGATACTTGATCGTTCCGGGGTGCAGGGGGATAGGAGAGTACTTAACCGCGTTTTCAGGAGTAGTATAGGCAGCGGAAGGGTGGATTTTGATCAGGTAATCGCGGTGTTCGTACAAGGCCTTGACCAGCTTGTAGACCAGATCCGTATCGAGTGACCCCTGGCATATCATTACATTCCAGACACCGATGGTCGGCACAGGTTTGTCCACTCCCCGGTAGACGCCGGCAGCCAGTTCAACCGCCGAGTAGGTCGAATTTGCGGCCAGGATCTTGGCGGTTTGTTCAGGAGTAAACCCAATGATCCGGATATCGTGGGTTGTGGCAAGGTCAAGAATCGAGCTTGTCCCCGGGCCAACCGACCAGCTACCAAGATCTATGGTACCGTCACGCAGGGCATTGGCGCTTTCGGTGAAAGACAGGCGGCTGTCCTTGTATGAATCAAGCGGTATTCCGAGTGCCTTGAAGACGGTCTCGGTCATGAAATTGGTGCCGCTGCCGGGACTTCCGGTACTGATATTACGTCCCCTGACCTGCTCCACGTTGGTTATCCCGCTCTTTTTGAGGGTCACCATCTGAAGCAGGTTTGGATACATGATGGCCATGGCCAAAATATTGTGCTTCTTACCCTTGAATTTTGACAGGCCCTTATAACCGGCCACAGCGACATCTCCCATGACCTCGCCGACGACGGTCTCACCCTTGTGGGCCAGTTTTACGTTCTCAACACTTGCTCCGGTGACTTCGGCCACCGCTTTGACACCAGGTACGTATTTCGACCATATCTCGGCCACACCCCCGCCATAGGGATAGTAAATACCACCTGTTCCACCAGTACCGATGCTTATGAATGTCGTTTTAGCGGCAACCGGCAGGGCCAGGGCCAGGACCAATGCCAAGGTAACGAAGATATAGAGACGTTTCATAGGACAAACCTCCCTTATTGTCGGTTAGCGTTGAATTACTTAGCCATGGTGCGAATAATGAGGGTGACTGCCTTGGGAGGGGTATCCATCCCTTTTACCGGGTACACGAATGAAGCCGTCTGACCAGGCTGCACCAGGCCTTTTTTGGTCTTGCGGGGAATCAATCCGCCGACGGCCTTGCCGTTGTCCATGAAAATGTTTACCCGATAGCGCTGGGGTTCCTGGCTGACGTTGCGCAAGGCAACCTTGAAGTGCAAGGTTTCGCTACCTTTCCATTTTTTGAAAACACAGTTGAACTCTTCAAGCGCGGCCTCGGGCGCGATATTCTTCTCAAGCTTGCCGGCGGGCACACAGGCAAACTCTTCTCCCGGTTTGGGCTTGTTAGCCGCACATCCGGCGATGGAAATGACCAGGCCCATTATTGCCACCGCCAATGCCAATTTCTTCAGGCCACCAAGTTGCTTCATCGTACCCTCCTTTATGGTCGAGCTGTTTACCATTATAGCCGGGACGATCCATGAGTCAGCATGGTTTTAACCTGACGCCCAAGCTACCGTCCATTCAATGCACATCATCTCGATCTTTGTCAATGTTTTGTTTTTAACCCGGATTTTGCAGCTGGCGAGTTTGCCGAAGATGCGAGGCCGAGGGCAGGCAGACCTGCTCTAGTACTTCAACTGCCCTCCAACAAAGCAGATTCGCTAAAATCACAAGCCCCTTGCGGCTTCAAATGCCTGAAGACTTTTCATCGATTGAACTTAACCTTTCGGATGAAGGCAGGGCAGGAACAAATACATGCTAACTACTTAATATTTCAATGGAATTGCTTCTTTTCAGGCATTTGAAGTCCAAAATCCGGGTTTAATATGGTTTCGGAGCTGTCGGCGGTGAAGCGTTTTTGCGACATGACCGTCCTAACCATGGCCACAGCATACCCGCCTCCGTTTTAAAGCAAGGCTACAGACAACGGTTCAATCCGCCAGGCGGTCCGAATCGGCCGGCATCGGCCCCGAAAATAAGGTTCGAATTGCTTTGGTGCCGTGGTGACGGCTAAAAATACCCCATCAGCTTGGGAAGCCAGAGTACCACGTCGGGAATATAGGTTATCAGGAAAAGTACCGCCAGTTGAATGATGACAAACGGAATGACTGCCTTTGAAACGTAAATCAAGTCCTTGTTGGCTATGGCCCCCGTTATGTAAAGACTGACTCCCATCGGCGGTGTACAATAGCCAATCGCCAGATTGACGGTCATGATGAGCCCGAAATGCATCCAGTTTACATGAAATGCATCGAGCATAGGCAAAAAGACAGGACCGAGGATCATGGTGGCAGAGATAATGTCCATGAACATCCCTATCACCAACAGCATGATGTTCATGGCCAGAAGGAAGACCACCGGTGATTGGATCGCGGACAAGACGGCCTCGGTAATCCGACCGGGAATGTCTTCAAGGGTCAGGAGACGGCCGAAACAGGTAGCACCGGCTACGATGATCAGCAAGGTTGCCGAGGTGACGGCGGAGCTGACGGTAATATTTTTGACCTGGGAAAATTTCATCGATTTGTGGATGACAAGTTCCACGAAAAAGGCGTAGACACTTGCAACCACCGCCGCTTCGTTTGCGGTGAAAGCGCCGCTGAAAATCCCGCCGAAGATTATCACCGGCAGCATCAACGACCAGAATCCTTCCTTCAGGATGGAAAGGGTTTCCTTGATACTGGGCGGCGGCATCCTCACGATCTGGGTGTTACCCTTGAAAACAAAGAAAGTGTAAAGGCAAACCCCGCCCATGATCAGAACACCCGGCAAAAACCCGGTCAGAAAAAGTCCCTCCAATGAGACGTTACTGATCATACTGTACAGGATCATGGAGATGCTGGGTGGGATGATCACCCCCAGATTAGGGGAGGTTGTCATTACCCCGATAGTATAGCGTTCCGGGTACCCGTTGTCCAGGAGAGCCGGAATCATGAAACCGCCGAGGGCGACTACGGTGGCTACGGTCGACCCTGAGATGGCCCCGAAAAGTCCGCAGGCCAAGACCCCGGCCATTCCCAATCCGCCCGGCAACCATGAAACCAGAACATTGGCTACCTTGATCAGCTTCTCCACAATGGTGCCGGCAGTCATTATGTTGCCACAGAGGATGAAAAAAAGGACAACTACAAGGGCGAAGTTGTCCATGCTTCTGAAAATGGTCTGAAAAAGCAGCAGGATGGGAAGATCGGTGAAGAAGAGGAATCCCAGAACCGCTGTAAAGAACAAGCACATGAAGACAGGAATATAGGTGGCCATGCACCCAAGAAGAATCAAAAGAATAATAACGTCGTTACCAGTCATTGAAAAGCTCTTCCCCGCTTCTGATTGTTTCCAAATTCCATTCTGCCGGGCCAATACGGGCAAACGCGGCTACCGTACATATTCAGCATGCCCCGGAGCTTCAAGCTTCCTGATCACCTTCTGGAGACCTCAGTTGTTCTATGTCTTCATAAATGACCTGAATTGTACGAATCAACATCAATACCCCCATAAGGGGTAAGATTGAATATAGGTAAACCAAGGGAATACGAAGGATTATGGTCTTCTGGAATGTTTTGACCTGCAGCAGGGCCATCTTCCATCCATAGATTATCATCATGATGGAAAATATCAGCGTCACGCTGTTAGAAAAGAATGTCAGGGCATTTTTCAATTTCGGCATCAACTGCACCGAAGCATCTATCTTGATCATTGATCGTTTTTTGACGGCGCTGCAACAGCCAATGAATGTGGTGTAGATGATGACTTCCCGCACCAGTTCTTCTGACCAGGCCAGCGTGTAATTGAACCCATAACGCAATACCACGTTTACAAACAGGGCCACCAGGGCAATCAGAACCGTGATGAAAAGGGTCCAATCCTCGAAGAAAGTAAGTATTTTATCCAGGAAATTAAGGGTCTTGCGAAACATTCGGTCTCATCCTGCCGTTTTTGATATCACCTCATATCAAAACGGGCCGTGCAGACGGTACGATCTGTCCCTTTTTACGCGTCCGCCGACCCGTGATGTGTGGATGTAAACATATCTTTGTTTGTGCGAAACAAGGCTTCCAGGATCATCAACAACGCGTATTGCCAAGGAGGCCGGTGGAATATACACCGGCCTCCGTTTTTTTTCAACAACTACTGGCTCTATACCCCGTTCACCCTAATCGACCTTGTACCCCATATAATCCTGGACTTCCTTGAGATAGTCCGCGGGCCGATACTTGTCCCCGGGATAGAGCTTGTTGATCTCGGGTTTGTACTTGATATGAGCGGCATTGCCTTTTTGCTTGAGCCACTTCATATCCTTTTCCGAAAGGGTGAAAAACAGGATTCCGTTTTTGGAAGCCTTGGCGATTTCGACGGCCTCCTGGATCTTGGTTTGCTCCCTGATTTTTGCACATACATCATGCACGACCTCTTTGAAGGTCTTTTGGAGATCGGCCGGCAAGCGGTTGAACCAGGCCTTGTTGAAAATCCAGATGAACAGCCCCTGAGCATAATCAAGGTATGTATAATATTTACATACCTCAAACTTCTTGGTGATGTTGCATACCATCGGGGTATGATCGAGTCCGGTTATCACGCCCTGCTTAAGCGCCACCGGAACGTCAGGCCAGGGCATAACTACCGGGTTGAAACCACATTCCTTGTAAAAGAGCTGGTTTACCGCCGCCTCAGCAGTCCTGAACTTGACTTTCTTGGCCTCTTCGATATTGCGAACCGGAATTGTGGTCGCCCAGCCGTAATTTCCGTAGCCTGTGATGTCGAGCCCCATAATTCCTTGATGGTCCATGGCCATCATGAAATGATTGAACAATTTTTTGTTGGCGATGAATTTATCCAGCTTGCTGAAAGAATTGATCAGGAAGGGCAGGTTTACCAGCCCGAAGCGCGGTCCAAGGTTTGTGGCTGCCACCGAGCTGACTCCCATACCTTGAATGGCCCCCATCTGGAGCTGGTTCAATACTTCAACTTCGCCGCCAAGCATGGAAAAAGGTTTGTAATCAAGGTAAATCTGACCCTTGGTCCTTTTCCAGAGCTCATCACGGATTGCAAATCCGGCGTAAACTCCTTTCAAGACAGGGTGTGAAACGTTTGAAACGATGCATTTGTATTTGGCACCCTTTGGATTGAATTTCGGTTTCCACGCATCCAGCGATGGTTTCTTTGCCCAGGCCGTGCCAAAAACAAATCCTACAATAATCAGCGCGCCGATTGCCCCCAAAAATAACTTCCTGGCCATTTAGCCCCTCCTTTGCTAAGGCATCCCGTCAGTTAATAAATTCCGTTCATTTGCCAAAAGCCATTTAACAGCTAAATAACAGCTACAAACGTCTCACGTCAAGAAAAAAAATAGGTCGTCTTGGTGCGTCGAAATTTTTGGCGTCAGTTTTTCAGATATTTTATCGGTCGTACATACACCATCATATCCCATACGAAAAAAACCCCACCCTTGGATAAAAGGCGGGGTTTTTTGGCAATGGCGGTTGGAGTCTGACGGTATCAGTTTCACTCTTTTTGCTGATCTTCTTTTCCACCGGCTTCAGATCGGGTTTCTTCCGCTTCGATGCCTTCTGTATCCTGTTTGCCGGCTGCTTCTTTTTCAGCAGCCAGGTCGCTTGCTTCCTGCTCACCAGCACTGGCCTTGTCATCTGCTTCAGCGTTTTCAGGCTCAAAGCCGGCTTCATCAGGCTCGGAACTTGCCTCGGAAACCTTTTCGGCATCTTCTTTGGGTTCTGCAGCCGATGACTTTTCGTCTGTCTTGTCCTCTACGGCAGGCTCCTTGGCGACGGTCTTGCGGGCCTCCTTTTTGGCCGGTTTGACTTTCTTTTTAGCCTTCTTTTTCCGCGCATGGTCGTCGTGATCAACCAGTTCAATGATAGATACCGGAGCCGCGTCTCCCGGCCGCCTGCCCACCTTTATTATCCTCGTGTACCCACCGGATATTTTCCCGAATCGCTTCTGAGCCTCCTCGAAAAGCTTATGGACCACGTTCTTTTCCCTGACTATGGCGAGCGCCTGCCGGCGGGAATGCAGATCACCTTTTTTCGCGAGGGTTACAAGATGGTCGGCCCAACGGCGCAGCTCCTTGGCTTTAGCATCCGTCGTTTTTATCCGATCGTACTTGAACAACGAAGTAACCATGTTGCGAAACATGGCTTGCCGGTGGCTACCAGTCCGGTTGAGTTTTATTCCGCTCTTTCTATGTCTCATGGAATGATTTACTCCCCTTCTTCATTGTCTTCTTCTGGTGGCACAAAACCTTCAAGCTTCATACCGAGTGACAGACCCATCTCAGCAAGAACTTCTTTAATCTCGTTGAGCGATTTACGACCAAAATTCTTGGTCTTCAGCATTTCGGCCTCTGTTTTCTGAACAAGCTGGTATATCTTGTTTATTTCGGCATTCTTAAGGCAGTTTGCGCTGCGGACGGAAAGTTCCAGCTCTTCAACGCTGCGATACAGGTTCTCGTTGAATTTTGGCTTTTCTTCTTCTTCTGATCCCGCCTTTTCCTTAGGTTCCAGGGATTCATCGAAATTGATGAAAATCGACATTTGCTCTTTGAAAATCTTTGCCGCGTACGCTACCGCGTCTTCCGGCTTTATGCTGCCGTCGGTCCACACTTCAAGGGTCAATTTGTCGTAATCTGTGAGCTGGCCGACGCGCGAGTTGCCGACCACATAATTTACTTTCTTTATCGGTGAAAAAACGGCATCAATTGGTATAGTCCCTATAGGCGCATCTTCGTCCTTGTTGTCCTCGGACAAAGCATATCCCTTGCCCACCTTTACGGTCATCTCCATTTTGAGCTTACCTTCCGCGGACAAAGTGGCAATATGATGATCGGGATTGAGAATCTCTACCGCCCCGTCTTCACTGACAATGTCGCCGGCCCTTACCACACACTCTCCCTGGGCATCAATCCTGACTTTTCGCGGGGTGAGGTCCTTTACCTTCAGGCGCACTTCCTTGAGATTCAGGATGATTTCAGAAACATCTTCCAAGACGCCCGGGATGACGCTGTATTCGTGTTCCACCGAATCAATCTTTACCGATGTTATCGCGGCTCCATGCAGTGACGACAGGATGATACGCCTTAATGAATTGCCGATCGTTATCCCATACCCTCTTTCAAGCGGCTCACAGACGAACTTCCCGTAAGTCGGAGTGCCTGTTACTTCGACTTTGTCCGGTTTGATCATCTCCCGCCAGTTTACATACATTAAATCATTGGTCGACATGATTGAATCTCCGATGACTTGGGATTTAAGTATTCGCCACAGTCGTGCGAGATGCCCCAGTCCGGCTTCGTTTACTTAGAATACAGCTCGACGATCAACTGTTCCTGCATAGGCATGGTGAGATCTTCACGAACAGGGAAGCTTTTTACGACACCCTTCATCTGCTCCTTTTCCAAATCCAACCACTGGGGAACACCCCTGCGTACAACGGCATCCAGTGCATCTACAATGGACTGTACTTTTTTGCTCTTCTCCCTTACCTCTATTTCATCACCCACCTTTACGAGGTAAGATGGAATATTGACGCTCTTGCCATTTACCAGAAAATGCTTGTGAAGTACGAAGTGGCGTCCCTGATTGCGTGAATT
>JALVRI010000500.1 GCA_027031325.1 Desulfobacteraceae bacterium | reverse complement strand
GTGTCGGTCGTCAAGGCCACAGCCGCCCATCCTTGACGATTGCAATTGAAACGACCGACGATTTCAGCCACAAAGTGCTGGCAGTCGGCCGCCGAGCCGCCATTTCCGCAGGCCATGATCTTGTTGCCCCTTGCCAGGGCAAGCGACACGTGGCCGGCGGCTCTTTCGATTTCCTTCTCCAGGGCCTGCAGGTTTTGGATGCATTCAAGGTGTTCATCCAAGACCTGCGGCCATGGCCTCCGGCCTATTGCTTGATCAAAGATACGGGTCATCGCCATTGAGATATCCCTGAATGTAGTCTTCGACGGCTTCTTCCAGACTCCTGAAAATCACCGGGCAGCCGGCAGACTTGAGTTTTTGCATTTCGGCCTGGGTAAAGTACTGGTAGTGCTCCCTGAGCTCGGCCGGCATATCTATGTAGACTATATTTTCATCAACCCCCATGGCCCTGAAAACCGCCCGCGCCAAATCGTTCCATGTTCTGCTGCAACCGCTTCCAAGGTTGAACAGTCCATTGATTGCGGGCTGTTCCAGCATCCAGCAGAGGACCTCGACACAGTCTTTGACGTAAACGAAATCACGCCTTTGCATCCCATCGCCGACCTGGGAACGATAAGATTTGAACAATCTGACGGATCCATTTCGGCGTACCTGCTCGAAGGCCTTCAGGACCATGCTGCGCATCGGTCCCTTGTGATATTCGTTAGGCCCGTAAACATTGAAAAATTTAATACTTACGAGCTTTTTGAACAGTTTTTGCCTCCCGGCCCACAAGTCGAAAAGGTGCTTTGAAAAGGCGTACATGTTCAGCGGACGCAGGTTCTGAAGCCCATCTTCGTCATCCTTGAATCCATTTCGCCCGTTACCGTAAGTTGCGGCACTGGAAGCATGGATGAAACGGATGCCCTCGGCCAGTGCTTTTTCCGCCAGACGGCGACTGTAGAGGTAATTGTTGGCATAGAGGTAATCGGCGTCGGTCTGGCTGGTATCGGAGCAGGCTCCCAGGTGAAAGATGGTATCGATTCCATCCAGTTCATTTTTGAGAAACGAATCGAGAAAACGCTCTTTTGGAATATAGTCCAGGAAAGCGGCCTTCACCAAATTTTTCCATTTGGAACCGTCGCCGAGACGATCCACCACGTAAATCCGGTCCTCGCCCAACTGGTTCAGGCGCCTGACAAGAGCACTGCCGATGAATCCAGCCCCCCCTGTGACCACTATCAATTGGCCGTTCTCCCCTGTTTCGATGTTGATTTTTTCATGCCGTCACAAGCCTCCCGGGACCTTCCAGCGGCAGGTGGAAACCTACGGTGGTGCCCTGGCCTTTGCGTGACCGCAGGTAAATATATCCTCCCAGGCTACGGGCGACCCCGGAAGCCACGGCCAGCCCCAGCCCCTTGCCCCGGCACCTGGGCCCGGTAGTAAAGAAAGGATCGAAAGCCCTCAGCTTTGTCTTGTAATCCATGCCCCTGCCGTTGTCTTTTACCATCACTGCCAGCAAATGTTTGTTTCCATTTCTGCCAAAACGCTCCCTGGGGTTTTGTTCCTCGCCGGTGAAAACCTCCACCTTAATCAGGCCCCCTGATTGGCAGGCTTCGACGGCATTTGCCAGTAACTCCTGGAGGCCGATGCCCAGCAAGTGTAAATCTGTAACGGCCCTTGTTTGCCGGCCGAAATCAAGGTCGATCTTCAGTTCCAGGTTACGCTTGCGTGTATCCCTGACCAGCCTTTTCAACATGGGCTTGAGGTCATCTGATTTCAACCTGGCCACCATGTCACCAGCGTAAATCGCCAGTCTTTCGGCCAGACGTTTTCCGCCGGCAACCAGCACCCCGATTTGGTCCAGGTTGCAGCGATTCTGGTCGCCAGGTTGCCCAATGCCGTTCACATTTTCCAGTAACCCGCCTATTTCTGCCAAAAGGGTATTCATGAGCTTTGCCGAAGCCCCTGCCACCAAGCGGGGGGATTTTACCCTGGCGGCCCAGACAAGCTGTTCGTACAGCTCCCCGGCCACAACGGTCCTCTGATCTTCGGCAACGCTCTTGATGATTTCATCCACGAGCTGCTTGCACCTTATCTTGCGGGCCGTCTGACGCCTTTCGCCAAGATAGGCCAGCAACAAATTGGTCACGAAGGCTCCGGCCTGCACGTAAAGCTCGATCTCCTCCAGGATCTTCCGGATTGCAAGCAGTTGGGCAGACCTGTACCTGATAAGCCCGGAGTTGCCCTGAATACCCATCAAGATGTTATTGAAGCTATGACAGATACCGGATATGAGGTTTCGCATTACGACCTCTTGTCCGGTCCTGCCGCTCCGGCTGGGCTGGTATTGCCAGCCGGTTATTCTTCCAAGGTTTTCAGTGGTTTTGACAACGGAAATACGCTTTGACAATCCCTGAAGCGTCCGGCTGTCACCAGGTCCTTTGGTCACCATCGGCCGGGCTCCGCCGTCCAGGGCGTCCAGCCTGGTGAAATCCCCGATAAAGGCCTCGGTCATGGCCTGGGCCAGGGCCGTCTCGCTTTTGCCGCCGGTTCCCAGGGGCTGCAAAACACAGGTGCTCATATCCTGATTGTCCTCGATTACCAGTGAAAACAAGTTCGATCACCATCCGGTTTGAAATCCAGCAATTTCCATACCAGCCGGCCTGCCCCCTTGCCCGGGAGGATCACAGGATCGCAGGCGGGCCGGCTTGAGGCCGGCCAATTCAGATCTGTTGGAATAACAGATTGTTAAAAGGCAGGAAACCAAAGGTCGGAAATTCAACGCCAAAGCTTGCCGGCGCTTCCGGCAATCTGGTGAGCAACTCTTTTGGCGGTCGCTTTTCCCGTCAGCAGTCAATCTTTTGACAGGCCCCGCATTCTGCCAAACCATAAACCCGGATTTTGCAGCTTGCGAGTTTGACCAAGATTCGAGACCGAGGACAGGCAGACATACCCTAGTACTTCAAGTGCCCAACGACAAAGCTGATTCGGTAAAATCACAAGTCCCTTGCGGCTTCAAATGCCTTGGCAGCCTAGAGCATAATCCGGGATAAAGTTATTGCCGCGGCATGACGATAAACCTCAATAGGACAAGCGGGACGAAGGACATTTGGCTATGAGTTCAAAAATGAACCCTTATGCTGAGCTGCGCGGCTTGACGGCTGATGAAAAGTCGATCCTGGCCTCTGGTGATCTGGAACGGATTGGACCCGAGCTGTGGGAAAAACTTTGCGACGGTTGTGCCCGGTGCTGCCTGCATAAAATTCTGGACCCGGCAAAAGCCGTTATCTACCAGACCATGCTGGCATGTCCCTACCTCGATCTTGAAACCTGCCTTTGCAGCATCTATTCCGATCGCCGGCGCCTGGCCCCCAATTGCCTGGTGATTTCTCCCGCAAACCTGGCCGGCCTTGATTGGCTGCCTTCCACCTGCGCCTACAGGCGTGTTCTTCAAGGCGCCCCGCTTCCTCCCTGGCATTACCTGATTA
>JALVRI010000499.1 GCA_027031325.1 Desulfobacteraceae bacterium | reverse complement strand
GTAAGACGTTATTGTGGTCCTTATCTATCTGATATTTATTATATTCCAAACCAAGGGGAAATGCAACCCGATCTATGGTTGTCCCGGCCCCGATTTCCGGCGCCCACAGCTTGGACCGCTTGCCGGGTAATCCTGTCCAACATTCCGGAAATCGTCCATATTTCAGGACATTTTTCGGCAGCTTATCAACCGTCAACCACTACAATCAACACGGTACAAATATGTATCTATTTGTTTCTACATCATATTCTTGGCAACCATCCTGTTTGGCATACAATTTGCTGTTTTTACAAAATAATATTGGACCCAAACAGCCTCTGTCCAAGGCAACAAATTCGGAGACCGGGAAGATGATGCTTTTTTTCGCCAGTGCCAACAATTGCCTGACGCGCAAAATGGAAGCAAGGATACGCTCCCTGGTATCCGGCAGCAGCCACCGCTTCGAAACCTGCCACTGCTTCGACAACCTGCGCCGGAGGCTGCAGCGTCCCGGAAGCAGGTTTTCCCTGGCTGTCCTGATGGTCCGCAACCAGGAGGAACTGGACCGGCTATACGGTATGCGGCGCCTGTTTTGCGACCTGCGGCTGCTGCTGATCCTTCCCGGAGGCCGGCAAGTGGCGGCTTCCACCGCCCATGGCCTGCGTCCCCGTTTTGTAACCTACTTTGAATGTGGAACAGAGGCTTTAACCGCCGTACTGGGCAATATGCTGGCCCAGCTCGGACAGGATGGAACGGAGGGGCCGTAAGACGTGTCCGCTTTTCTGGACAAATCGTGGGGCCGGACGGCTGTACTCGTGGTGGTGATTTTATTGTTCACCGGCCTGGCATGGGATGCAATGGCTGACCTGGCCGACCCGGCCTGGTGGGATCAGAACGCACCGGGCGCAGCTCCTGACTGGCATTACCGGGTACCGGTCAACATCCCGGCCGGGGCCGCGGTCAACAGCACCATCCGGGTGGACGTGGACTTCAACGCCCTGCTGGCCCAGATGGGCATATCCGGGACTTTTGATCCGGCCTCACCCCGGGTCGTCCGGCCCAACGGGTCCCCGGCCGCAACCCAGCAGTTCACCGACCGGATTTACAACAACGCCAGTGACGCAGCCGGCAACGGCCGGGGCGAGGTCCGCTTCCTGTTGGAGGACAGCGGGCCGGCCACCTGTTACATCTATTTTGACATAACCGAAAACGGCTCCAAGGCTCCCTGGCCGGCAAGCGCCACCATCAACGGCAATTTCGAGTTTTCCACCGACGGCCAGCAGGATCCTCCCGGATGGAACGGCTGGCGCAGGAATCCATACGACGCAAAGGCCATTGCCAACCGCAACGCAGTAACCGTAAGCACCATTTATGGCAATCCATCCCAGGTTACCACCAATGAAACCGGGCACACCGGCAACTTCTGCTACCTGCTGGGTGCCCGGGACAGCGAAGAAAACCGGGATCGCGATCCTGCGACCTATCTTGAACGCAGCATTGTGGTGCCTGCCTCCAACCCCGGCAGCCTCCGGCTTTACTACCGGGTCAAGGGCTGGGACAGCGCTGACAACGGCTCAAGTCGCTGGGATTTTCTCCGTATCCGGCTTTACCGGGGAAACACCCTCGTGTCCGACTTGGTGGGACCGGCCGCCGGCAATTATACTTCCCTGCCCTTCAGCGCCAACAAGGGAACCGGATCGGCCAGCAACACCCGATCAGGATACGGTCCCTACAATTACTGGGACATGGATCTGAGGGGAGTCCACCACGCCGGCATGAGTCTTTCTCCCGGATCCGAGCCCTGGTTTGCCGTGACCGCCGACCTTACCCCCTATGCCGGCCAGACCATCCGGTTGCGGATCGAAACCCGGCACAGCCGCTTGTACAAGTCCTGGTTTCATGTCGACGATGTACAGTGGTCGGTGGTGGACGCCGGCCTGGGAACCCCGGAAGGATTCGGAGCCAACATCACATCCCCCAATGACACTTCCGTATCCCCGGCTTCAGTATACCGGGTTTCAGACACCATCGGCCTGCAAGTCCGCCTGGACGCGGCGGCAACTGTAATTGCAAATATTGTCGATCCTTCCGGAAGCGTCAAAGCGTCAGGTATCGTCCTTTACGACGACGGAAGCCACGGTGATGCCAACCCGTCAGACGGCATCTGGACCAACGACGGCAGTGATCCTGCTTCTCCTACTTACACCATCTTAGCGGCCGATCCGATCGGCACCAACTGGCAGGCAGTCGCCATGGCCGGCGACGGATCGTCCAGCACCATCGGAGCCCCTGCCGGTCTTATCCACATTCCCGGCCGGCCTGCTGCTCCGGTCTCCCAGGCCAATTTCTACAACGTGGACAACCAGATCTTTACCGTCGCCCGGCCGATCCTGACCCTGGTCAAGTCGGCCGATACCGCCACGGCCGCACCCGGCCAGGTTGTAACCTACACCGTCAGGTCGGCCAACACGGGCAACGATCAGGCCACGGTCGTGGTGCTCCAGGACCGCCTCAGCCCTTACACGGCCCTGCGGCTCAACTTCAACGGCAGCGGCCCGACGCCCTTTGCTTTCAACCCCGGCGCAACGGGCCTTTCCATAGCCACCATCGCCTATTCCAACGACGGTGGCACAACCTTCACCTACACACCGGTATCCGGCGGAGGCGGCGCCCCGCCCGGTTTCGACGCCCTGGTGGATGCCTGGCGCATCACCATGTCCGGTTCCATGAACACCGCCGGCTCCGGTTTGACCCTGCAATATCAAGTCCGGGTCGAGTGACCGCCGACCCGCCTGAAAAGGAGGAAACGATGAAATTCAAGAGCATGATCCTGACAGCAACAACCCTTTTTCTACTGCTTCCTTCCCTGGCCTGGGCCAAGCCCAGGGTGGAATTGAAGGTCGAAGCCCTCAAGGAAGTAAAATCGGTGGAAAATGGAAAAGAAGTAACCAGGCTGCTTCCGGCCGACACGGTCAAGCCCGGCCAGGTTCTCCAGTACACCATCAGGTACACCAACACCGGAGACGAGGACGCCACCCGGGTGGTGGTCAACAATCCCATCCCCAAGGGAACCGTCTACCTGGCCGAGACCGCCTACGGCTACGGCAGCAAGATCACCTTTTCGGCCGACGGAGGCAAAACTTTCGGCCCGGCCGACACTCTCAAGGTGACAGTCACCAGGGCCGACGGCAGCAAAACAACCCGCAAGGCCATGGCCGCCGAGTACACCCACATCCGCTGGGTGATCACAAAAGTTCCGGCCGGCGGCAGCGGCAGTGTCGGGTTCAAGGTTCGTGTCAAGTAAAGGCACCCAACGGTTTCATAAAAGGAGGAAACAGATGGACTCACGGAATTTATTTCCGGCCCGTGACGGGCCCTCAGCCAGGTAAGAAAGCGTCCGGCAGGACTCCCCCGCGTCCACCGGCCGCCGGCAAGATAAGCAGTAAAGCAATTTTTTCTTCAGGCTAAAGGAGGATAAAAATGAAAGTGAAGACCT
>JALVRI010000498.1 GCA_027031325.1 Desulfobacteraceae bacterium | reverse complement strand
CCCGAATCGTGGATCATGGCTGCCACCAGGGAAGTAAATATCTGGCGTTGAGTAAATTTTTGCTCTTGTTGAAACGCCCCGTGAATCAGGCGCATCATTGCCAGGGTTGTATCGGTAATGTGCCTTAAGTCATGATAGCCGGTATTGCAGGCCTGTTCGGCGGGCCAATATCCGCGGTAAAGGCTGACAGTGAGATTGAAAGCGTTGATTACCGGCGACGGATCCATGGAAGGATCGGTCAGTGTAAGCAGGAAGACCACCTCGTCCAGCACGGCCGAAGGGGAATCCATGTCTATCAGCTCGGACAGTTGTTTTTGCCTTTTCTTGGTCTGCATGCTTTCCTGCCGGCAATTGGATTCGGGCCCCAAAATGTGGCCGTACCCATCATAACAGATTAGCACGCTTTTGACCATTGCCCGGGGGCGGGAATTCCTTCCCATCTATTGCCGGGATGGATTTGAGATTTCCGGAATTCAGAATACAGGTTGAAAAATGAACGCAGATTCGAAGGATTTGACAAAGGATATAAGCAGGATTGTGACCCGGCCGGATTTCGATGGCGTGGTGTGCGCCATATTGCTGAAAGAGGCTCTCTTGATCGATGAACCTGTATTATGGGTACAGCCCGGCCAAATCCAGCAAGATCTTGTCAGAATCGGGCCGCATGATGTGCTCGCCAACCTGCCCTATCATCCTGAATGCGGTATGTGGTTCGATCATCATTATTCCAACAGGATCGATATTCCATTTGCAGGTGCATTCGAGCTGGCCCCTTCTGCCGCCAGGGTGGTGTACAGGTATTTCGGGGCCAGGTTTGAAAACAAATTCGGCGGGCTTGTTCAACAGGCGGACAAAATCGATGCAGCCCAACTGAGCCGGGACGAGATCCTGCACCCGGAAAAATATCCTTTCATTCTATTGTCGATGACGATTTCGGGAAATGACCATTCCCAGAGGCCCTATTGGGACAGGCTGGTGGAACTGTTAGGTAGGCTACCTGTTGAAAAGGTAATCCAGGATTCCGAAGTAAAGCACTACAGCAGGCTGACAATAGAGGCCAACAAGGCCTATGCCGAGGCCCTCAAACGCCATACCACCATTCAAGGCCCCCTTTCCCTGACCGACTTTCGGGGAGTTTCACCGGTTCCTGACGGAAACCGCTTCCTGGTTTATTGCCTGTTTCCCGAAGCGGTCGCCAATCTGAAGGTTTACCGCCAGGAAGGCCAGACGATTGTCAAGATCGGCCACAGCATCGTCAACCGCAATTGCCGGGTGAACGTGGGCCGGCTGATGGGAGCCTATGGTGGTGGTGGTCACAAGGGGGCCGGAGCATGCCGTTTCAGCTCGGAGCTTGAGGACGTGTATCTGCCCCGTATCATCCAGGTGATGGTGGAAAATCGTCCCCAATAAAAGCGGACAACCCGGATTACGCACTTCAAATGCCTGCCCTCCGCCTCCCATCTTCGCCAAACTGGCCAGCTGCAAAATCCGGGCACAATCATTTCAAAATGATAGATCCCCCGGATGCCTAGGGCGGAGTTGTATTTTGGCCTCCGATCTGGTAGAGTGAAACCGATGCTTGACACGTTGGTTGGTCTTACTGGAGATGATGGCCGGAAGCGGAGGGCTCCGGGCCTGTCTTGCATTCCGGATGTCGGCACCTTGGGCGGCGGCGGATCAGAGGGCCACCAACCGGTAACGCGGCAGGAGGCTCCATGGCTCACCGGGTAAAGATAGACGCTTCGGCCAAGGCCGCCGGAATACAAGACTGGGATCCGGAATCCGCCTTGAACAAGGCTTTGAAAGAGAGGGAGGCTTTTCTTGAAGCTCATCCCGGAATGCGCCCTTTCCAGCGCGAGATAGACCGGGTGCTGGAAAATTCAGGTCCACCGGAAAACCGGCTTTCGGTTTTGTGCCTTATGATCGAGGGCAAACTCCAGGAACTGCGGGAACAACTCCAGAATCTATACAATCTCTTGGTGCCTATCCTTACCAGATCCTGATCGCAGCTTTCAGACAGGGCATAGCCCCGGGCGGCCAACTATCCCCCCTATTTTCGTTTTCCACCAAAGGCCCGCCAGGCGTGTGCCGGCCCCTTGGATCAACTAAGGGAGTTGAGGTACGTCCGCAGGTTGATTTTCTTGTTTGTTATTTGAAGCTTTCTCCTGATATTGTTGCGGTAGGCTTCAACGGTACGAACCGAAATGTTGAGCTTGGCGGCTATCTGCTTGCTCCGGTTTCCCTGGCGGATAAGATTGGCCACCTTCAGTTCAGACGGCGTCAGGCGGTGCAATTCGACGGCCATTGTCTTGGTGAAGGAAGAAGTTATCTCCAAGAGGTTGGTTTCAAGAATTTCCAGGTAGGATAACTGTTGCTTGGTGGCGCCGATTATCCTGATTTTTTCGATGTAAGGCAGGATCAGCTCCTTGATGTTGAACATTATTCTCTCTTCCAGATCTTTGAGTTCATGTTCTTTCTGATCAATGAGCTTGGTCATCCTGGCGTTTGTTTCTTCCAGCTTGTCTTTTTCTTTCTCCAATTCCATGGCCTGTTGACGCAGATCGGCTTCAGCTTCCCGGAGGTAATGAATTTTTTCCTCCAACTTGCGGTTCTTGGCGCTGAGTTCGGCCGTTCTGGTCTCGATAAGTTCTTCCAGTTTTTCCTGGGCCTGCATCATGGTCTGCTGGGTTTCGATCCGCTCGGTTATGTCCCGGCAGACGCCTTGCTGGAGAATAAAATTGCCGTTTTCATCGAAACGGATCCGGCAATTGGCTTCGAACCAACGCAGTTCACCGGATCTTGTCCTGACCCGGAACTGAAGGCTGCGCATGTAAGTCTTGCCCTGGGCCACCACTTCGAAAAAAGCGTTGACAATTCTATCCCGGTCTTCTTCGTATATGAAATCGGGGAAAGCTTTGCCGATCAATTCTTCAGGCTCGTAACCGAACATCTTTACAGCCTGGTTGATGGTCTGGATCACGCCGAATTCGTTGAGCGAATATACCAGGTCAGGTATGTTGTCGGCCAGGGAGCGGTATAGCTCTTCGCTTTTACGAAGTTCGGCATGAACTTTCTTGAATTTTTCCTGCTGGCTTTCAAGTTGGTTGACCTTACGGCGAAGTTTATCAAGTTCTTTCAACAAAGACTTGTACTTGGCAGGTAAATCCTCATTTTCCAACTTCCGGGGCAAATTCATGGGAACTCCTGGGACGGCTGTATCTTGGGTTCATGGGTTAACTTTTGCGGCAAAAATTGTAAATTTGCTATAAGAAAATTATCTGGTTGTCAAAAAAAAATCGCTTTCAGGTTGAAGACAGGCCGTCGGGCCGGTGACCATCCAGCGGGGGGGGTGGACCGGGAACCCCATACCAGACGGATAAAGGAAAATTCCAGCGCCTGGCGGGTCCTTTTAATAAATTCAAGTTGCTGCTCGGCGGCCATTTTCATCTCCGGATCGGCCTCCAGTATGATTTTCTGGTCCGGGCAGA
>JALVRI010000497.1 GCA_027031325.1 Desulfobacteraceae bacterium | reverse complement strand
ACGTTCGATTTCCAGGCGGGTCTCTTCCAGCTGGCGGCGATAGTGGAAAAGCTTTTGATGAACCGAGTCGGAAACGGGCATGGGACCGGCTCCTGGCTTTCAAGCTGGCGGGCCGATTTGAAGCTCCCGAGAGCCTAGAGGATGACCATTTTCTTGATTGTGGTTACGATCTGTTCCGGGTCGTCCATTATTTCGAAAAGATCCATATCGTCTTCGGAAATAAGTCCCTGGGCCTTGAGGCGTTGCTCGATCCATTCTACCAGGCCCTCCCAGTGATCAGAACCCACCAGGACGATGGGAAAGGGACGAATCCGCTTGGTCTGGATCAGGGTCACAACTTCAAACAGTTCGTCAAGGGTGCCGAAACCGCCGGGCATTACGATGTAGGCCGACGCGTACTTGATGAACATCACCTTGCGGATGAAAAAATACCTGAACTCGAGCTTGAGATTGGCAAAGGGGTTGGGCTTTTGTTCAAAAGGCAGCCTGATGTTCAGTCCGGCCGAGCGTCCATTGGCTTCGGCGGCTCCCCGGTTGGCAGCCTCCATGACCCCGCCGCCGCCTCCGGTTATCACGGCAAATCCGTTTTCGGCCAGCATCCTGGCAAGCCGGCGTGCCTTCTGGTAAACCGGGTCACTTTCGTTGATGCGTGCCGATCCGAAGATGCTGACCGCCGGTCCAAGGTCGTGAAGGGCCTCGACCCCCTCGACAAATTCGCCCATTATGCGGAACAGGCGCCAGGATTCGTGCAGCTGGAGGTCATCTATCAAAAATTGTTTTTCAACCATTGTCCGTCTGTTTCCCTTTGGCCGTCCGATGAGGTTAAGGCTTCAGAATTCAAAAAGGAAACATATCGGCCCAAATCCGGGTTGTCAATGAAATCGCGTTGACAAGGGACTGGGCAGTTGATATTTCTGACTATTATATAAGGATGAGAACGAACCCGGCAGAAAGCTGCTTTGCATGCCGCCAGCTGAGCCACCGTTTGTACGGTGGTCGTTTCTTTGACAAATATTTTGCCAAACCACCACGCTTGTTGATCCTGGGTTATCTTCGGCCGTCTTGCTCATTTGCTGATGAGTAAAACGCCTTGCTGCGCTCCAATTGACCTCGGTATCGACAAGCGCAGTATTTTGGCGCCCCTTTGGATGAGGAGTTGGTGATGACCCGAGCGGTGGCAGGTGCCGTTCGCCGGACGCGGATAGTAAATCGAGCCGGGCTGCATGCCCGTTCGGCAGCCAGCCTGGCCCGCATAGCTTCCGGGGCCAGGGGCCCGGTCTGGCTCGTAAGGGAGAGCCTGCGGGCCGACGCCAGGGACATAATGGACATCCTGACCCTTGCCTGCGGGCAAGGGACTGAAGTTGTGCTGGTGGCTGACGAGGCGGCCGATGCCGGTGTCCTGGACAGGATGGTTGCCCTCATCGAAAATGGATTTGGAGAGACGTGAAATGACTGACAGGCCTGACGAAGAGATCGTGCTCCACGGCATTGCCGGATCTCCAGGCATTTGTATAGGCAAGGCCTACCTTGTTGACAAGGGCGGGGTCGATGTGGTCCGCAAGTACCGTCTTTCGGAAAACCGGCTGGAATCGGAGAAAAACCGCTTCCGCCAGGCGGTCCAGCAGGCCAAGGAGGAACTGCACCGGATTCTGGGCGATACCCCGGAAGAGTTGCGCGACCACGCCAGGATCCTGGAATCCCACCTTGTGCTCCTCAAGGACAAGATGCTCTACGGCCGCACCATCGAGATCATCGAAAACGAGAAGGTGAATGCCGACTGGGCCCTCAAAAAGACCGTCGACCGCCTGCGGACCATGTTCGAGTCCATGGCCGATCCTTACCTCAAAGCCAGGGCCGTGGACATCGTCCATGTATCCGAGAGGATCATGGATCACCTTACCGGTGACGAGCGGGTAGACATCGGCAAGATCGAAAAGCGGGTCATCCTGGTGGCGCGTGACCTTACTCCGGCCGAGACCAGCCAGATCCAACTGGAATGGATAATGGGCTTTGTCACCGCCCGCGGGGGCCGCACTTCCCACACCAGCATAATTGCCCGCAGCCTGCAGATTCCGGCTGTTCTGGGTATCGAGGAGGCCACCCGGGTCATCCACAACGACGACATCATAATTGTAGACGGCACGGCGGGGGTGGTGATCGTCAATCCCAGCGAGCAGACCCTCCTGGAAGCCGGCAACAAGATGGTCCTTTACGAGGCCCGCCGGGCCAGGATGGCCCGCGAAAGCCGGGTGGAAGCAAGGACCGTTGACGGGGTGCGGCTGGAGGTGATGGGTAACATCGAGCTGCCCGAGGAAGTGGTCTCGGTTATCGATTACGGTGGCGACGGTATCGGCTTGTACCGTACCGAGTTCCAGTACCTGGCCCGCAAGAGCTTCCCGTCCGAGGACGAGATGTACGAAAAGTACAAGGACGTGGTGGACGTCATGCCGGACAAGCCGGTCACCATCCGCACCCTGGATATCAACGGCGACAAGGCCGTGGTTTACGGCAACGGCGAATACGAGGCCAATCCGGCCCTGGGCCTGCGGGCCATCCGTTACTGTCTCCAGAAGCCGGAGGTATTCAAAACCCAGCTCAGGGCCATCATGCGGGCCGCGGCTCACGGCAAGGTAAGGATCCTGATTCCCATGATCTCCTGCCTGGAAGAGATCGTGGCCACCCGCAGACTGATCGAGGAGGCAGCCGAATCCCTGGCCAGGGAAAACGCGAACTTCGATCCCGACCTGCCCCTGGGGATTATGATCGAGGTTCCTTCAACCGTCATCATGGCCGACAATTTCGCCAAGGAGGTGGACTTTTTCAGTATCGGCACCAACGATCTTATCCAGTATGCCATGGCCATCGACCGCGGTAATCGCCTGGTGGCCCATCTCTACAGCCACCTCAAGCCACCTGTGCTGAGGCTGCTGGACATTGTCAGCCGGGCGGCCGCCGAAAACGATACTCCGGTCTACATGTGCGGCGAGATGGCCGGCGACCCGCTCTGCACCCCCTTTCTGGTCGGACTGGGCATAAGGGAGCTGAGCATGAACCCGGCTTCCATTCCGATTGTCAAGAAGATCATCCGCAACCTTGACAGCGGGCAGGCCAGGGCTTTCAGGGACAAACTGTTGCGGCAGGATTCGGCCGAGGCCGTGGAGGGCCTGATCCGCTCAACCTACGGGGACCTGCTGGCGGAAATAGTCGAAAACGGCAAGGAGGCCGAGGGCGCCGATGCCTGAGCATATCAAGATAATAGCCGAAAACCGCAAGGCCCGGCACGATTTTCACATTGTCGACAAGTTCGAAGCCGGCCTTGTCCTGCTTGGAACCGAGGTCAAATCCCTGCGCCAGGGACGGGTCAACCTGAAGGATTCCTACGCCAGGATAAAAAACGGCGAGCTGTGGGTCTACCAGATGCACATAGGCCCATATCCTTTTGCCTACTACAACAACCATGAGCCGTTGCGGCCCCGCAAGCTGTTGATGCACA
>JALVRI010000496.1 GCA_027031325.1 Desulfobacteraceae bacterium | reverse complement strand
TTGTTGCAGCGCGGGGCCTTGTGGGGCCTGGGACGGCTTGTAAATCGCCGTCCCGGGCATGCGGGCGACAGCGCCGAGCACCTGGCCGTTTTTTTAGACGCACCCGACCCCCACCTGCGTGCCCTGGCCGCCTGGGCTGCCGGGCCCCTGAAATCCCCCCTTCTGAAGCGACTATTGCGGGACCTGCTGGATGATAACCGGCAGGTCACCTTGTTTATGAACGGCAAGCTCAGGTCTTTTGAAGTTGGTTCCCTGGCCGCAGCCGCTCTCCAAAAGTATTGAACCCGGATTTTGCAGCCGGCTGGTTTGCCGAAGATGCGAGGCGCAAGGCAGGCATTTGAAGTGCATAATCCGGGTTGACGCCTTTGCCCGCCCTGCCCGGCCTCACCTTGTTCGGCATGTATGACAAACGTGATCAAGTCATCAGCGCCGGGGCAATGGCGGGCAATAAAGAAAGCATGTTGCAAACCATCAGAAAACTTCATATCATTGCGACACCAGCTGTCCCGGCTTCCGTTGAACTGCGGTACCATCAGAATTTCGAGCGTCTTCGGGCGCCATAGGGATTTCTTTTGGGCATCACTTTGCAACAGGTAGAGGAAATATGAACAATATTCTCTACAACAAGAGAAAAAGGCAAAACATTCTTAACGGCCCATTGCATTTTATCTCCAGTGTTTTCAGAAAAAAGTCAGGCAATCTTCATCCCCCGCCGCAAGCGGGCGCCAAACTTGTAGTCGACATAGGCTGCGGGCAGAAAAAACTGCCCGGTTCCATCGGCATAGACGCATCTGCTTTCAGTGTGGCCGATTACGTATTAGATCTGAACCGCGACAAGTTACCTTTCGCCGATAACAGTGTCGATTTCGTTTATTCATCCCATGCCCTGGAACATTTGTCCTGGCAAGGTTTTTTCAACGTAATCGGTGAAATCTACCGGGTTGCCAAAAATAACTCCCAGATCTTCATAACGGTTCCTTATTTCCATTCAGCCGCCAACCTGGCGAATCCTTTCCACAACAACAAAATCGCTTTCAATGAACACACTTTCAGGTTTTTTTCCTCCGCCGAGGACAACCCCCATATTGCCAAGGAAGAATATGCCACTCCAAGCTGCCCCCAATGGGGTCTGCGGTACTCGGCCAACGCGGAATTGGAGATCGAGCTTGAAACGTTGAAGATAGAATATTTATATTTCGCCCCTTATCGGGACATGCCCGCCTCCCAGCAGAGATTGGCAAGGCAACAGTATCAAAACGTCGTGGAAATAATAAATTACCACCTGCGGGTCATCAAGCCCGCCCCACGCAAGATAAGCAAACAATCCCAATACACCGAAGACTTCAATTCACTGATTGCAGAGCAACGCCGATACCTTCAGGGCCAGGTCGCCTACCTGCTGGACAACCCTAAATTCGAGGCCGACGAGCAGTTTCAACGCTTATTGCAGCAGACAGAGTTTATTGAAAAAGATGGTTTCTTCTTCCAAGGCGAAATTATATATCCTATAACGGAGGTGCACAGAATCCTGCACGAAGCCATCCAGGAGCTACGCATGATCATTGATGGCTTGCAGTAAAATATTTTTCAGAACCACTAGCTGCGGGGTATTACCCCATCCGGTTGCAGGCGGGCAGGAGTGTGCCTGCCAGCCATTGCCCAAACAGTTCCGGTATGACCTTTTTGCGGAATCAAGACCATGAACTATCCAGTTTGGCAGCTTGAATGGGCGGGGGGCGGCTTGCTGATCGCCGCAGTGGCGGTGATCCATCTTTATATCGCCCAGTTTGCGGTCGGCGGCGGGCTTTTCCTGGTCCTGACCGAAAAGCTGGCCCTGAAGCGCAACGACCGGAAGTTGTTGAACTTCGTAAAACGGCATGCCCGTTTTTTCCTTCTGCTCACCATGGTTGCAGGAGCGGTAACGGGAGTAGGGATCTGGTTTACCGTGTCGGTACTGGCACCGGCAGGCACCTCTGTTTTGATTCACACCTTCGTCTTTGTCTGGGCCGCCGAGTGGGTGTCTTTCCTTGTCGAAATTGTCGCCATCTTCATCTACTACTACCGTTTCGACCAAATGTCTCCTTCCGATCACCTGAAGGTAGGCTGGATCTACTTTGGCGCCGCCTGGCTTTCACTATTTGTGATAAACTCCGTCGTGGCCTTCATGCTGACCCCGGGCAACTGGCTGGTTAACGGAAATTTCTGGAGCGCTTTCTTCAACCCTTCCATGTTCGCCTCGGCAGTTTTCCGCAGCGCCCTTTCCATCTGCCTGGCAGGCATTTACGGCCTTCTGACGGCCTTGCGGGTCAAAGGTGAGGCCACGCGCCGGAGACTCCTGCGCTATACGGCCTCCTGGCTACTTGTGCCGGTTGTCGTCTTGGCGACAGCCAGCTTCTGGTATCTGGAATCCCTTCCGGACGACCGCGGCCGGATGCTGTTGGCGCGCTGGCCGGAAGTACTGGCGGCCGGTCGCTGGTTCGTCTTCTGGGCCGCCCTGGTGACATGCGGAGGACTCGTTCTCCTGGCCCGCCTGCCGAAACGTCTCCAACAAGCAACGGTAATATTCGTCCTGTTGACCGGCCTGGCCTGGACCGGGGCCTTCGAGTGGATGCGCGAGGCGGCCCGCCGTCCCTACCTGATATACAAGCTTGTCTTTTCCAACGGCCTTACCGGTCCCCAGGTGGCCATGGCCCAAAACGAGGGTTTTGCCGCCACCGCCGGCTGGATGCGTCCATCCAGCCTGAAGGAAGACGAGCCGGGCCTCGGCCGGCGGCTTTTCCGCTTCCAATGCTCGGCCTGTCACAGCATCGGCGGGCCCATGAACGATATCCGCGTCCGAACTTCCAAGTTCACCCTCTTCGGCATGCAAGCCCAACTGCGGGGACAGGGCCGAATCAATGCCTACATGCCACCTTTCGCCGGAACTCCATCCGAACGGCGTGCCCTTGCCCGCTACATTGTCGAAGAACTAAACGGTACCGGCGGTCAAGAGCCACGGCCCCAAGCGAAGGCCGATTCGGGCCTTGTCCGGGCCGAGCCGGCGGCATTCGCCCCGGACAAGGACTCCTTTTTGCTGCTGGCCTGGCAGGAGTCGGCAGCTTGCGGCGCGCTCTACGATGCCCGCTTCGAATCGTTGCAGCCCCGGCCGCTGGTGTTACACGCCCAGTTGATCAGGCGCGGACAGGCCCCTGAAATAATCACAGACGGGGTTGAGCTGAGCTGCCGGATAAAGGGACACCCGGAAAGCCCAATGCAACCTGACCGCCAGGAAACCGGCTTTGTAACCGATCCGCTCTCACTGGTTCCCTATGCAACAGAAAAGGTCAGACGATCTTCGATAGTGGCTACGGTTACGGCTAGGGATCGCGCAACAGGTCGCCGGATCGCAACCACCCGCCTGGCTGTAGACCTGCCGGCTCCCATGGGATGCCGGCTTTGCCACGGCGGCCGCTACAGCCTGGGGGGAATGAACGCCGATCCGGATACCGGCAACGACATTGTCA
>JALVRI010000495.1 GCA_027031325.1 Desulfobacteraceae bacterium | reverse complement strand
CGGACGACTTCCGAACGAAGATGGTCCGGATCACGCTCGATGGTCAGTATTCGCCGGCGAACTTTCTGAAAGCCTTCTTGGAGGACAGGGTCACCGGCCACGGCCCTCGCCCTGACCAGGGCCTGGTGCTCCCAGGTCCAGGCACTTTCTTCCTGGTAGCGCGCAAAGGCTTCCAGGTGGCTGACCAGCATGCCTGAATCGCCGCTTGGGCGCAACCGCATGTCAGCCTGGTAGAGGATCCCGGCGGCCGTATGGGCTGTCAGCATGTGAAGCATCCTTTGCCCCAGCCGGGCGTAAAAATGGGCGCAGTCCATGGGACGCGGCCCGTCGGTAGTACCGCCGATTGCAGAGTGGAGGAAAACAAGATCAAGGTCAGATCCGTATCCCAACTCCAGGCCGCCCAGCTTGCCGTAGGCAACGACCGCAAAACCCCGACCGCATTCGGTCCCGGCCAGGCTAGCCTTCGGCCTGCCGTGCCGCTCGGTCAACTGCCGCCAGCAAAGATCGAGGACTTTTTCCAGGACCGTCTCCGCCAGATCGCTGAGTCTGTCGCTGACTTTCATCAACGGCAGAACGCCGGTTATGTCGGCCGCCGCCACCCTGAGGGTATTTACCTGCTTGAAAACCCGCAGCACGTCCATTTGCTGCTCCAGGTCATCCTGGGCAAGGGCATCCATCCCGCGTTCCAGCTCTTCGGCAAGGCTGCTGCGGGTAAGCGGTTCATAGAGAGTACGCGGATCCATCAACTCATCCAGCAAGACAGGGTGGCGTGCCACATAGCGGGCGATCCATGAACTGGCCCCGGTCAGACGGATCAGGTGTGCCCTGGCCGTGGCCGATTCGATCAGCAAGGCCAGGTAGGGAACGCGGCCGACAATGTTTGTCAAAAGATCCATAAGGCGCGAAAAGACCAATTCGGGCTCCGATCCGGCGTGGGCCGCCACGTCGCTGATCAGCAACGGCAACAACCGCCGCAACTTGATCCTGCCGGCCTGGCTCAATCTTTTGACCCCGGGGCTTGTCAGCAACTTGTCGAGGACCTCCAGGACCTTTGCGGGTTGTTGGTATCCAAGCTTGTCCAGCAAGCTGTGGGCCGACTGGTCCAAGTCCCCGCCCATGCACAAGCGGGCCAGGGCGTCCTGTTCCGCGTCGTCCGCCCTGACTCTCCCCCTTTTGGTACAGCCCTCGTCCAGCAGGAAGTCAAAATGGCGCTGGACCCGGCCGCGGTGCCTGTCCAGGGCTTTTTCGAAATCGGCCACCGTCGCAAACCCCAGACTGAAGGCAAGCCGCAACCTGCCCTGCTCGTCCGGCGGCAACTTGTGGGTCTGGCGATCTTCCCGTTGCTGGAGCCGGTTTTCCACGATCCGCAGGAAACGGTAGGCCTCTGTCAGCTCCACCATGGTCTGGCTGTCGATAGCCCCATGCTCGGCCAGGCATGCAAGGGTCTTGAGGATGGAGCGTCTTTGAAAAGCCGGTTGAACACCACCGCGCAGGAGCTGAAAAACCTGGCCGAAAAACTCTATTTCGCGAATGCCGCCCGGCCCCAGCTTGATGTCGTCTTCCAGGCCCCTTGCCCGGACTTCAGCCATGATCTTGGCTTTCATCTCCCGTAAAGCCTCGAAGACGCCATAATCGAGATAGCGGCGATATACGAAGGGTTTCAGGCGCCTGAGCAAGCGCCGGCCGGCCTCCAGGTCACCGGCCACGGCCCGGGCCTTGATGAGGGCATAGCGTTCCCATTCACGCCCCTGCCTCTGGTAGTAGTCTTCAATTCGACTGAAACTCATGGCCAGGGGCCCCACTTCTCCAAAAGGACGCAGGCGGGTGTCTACCCGGAAAACAAAACCCTCGGCTGAATTTCTCCCGATGGCCCGAATCAGCTCCCTGAAAAAACGCTGGAAAAACTCCTCGCAGCCGATGGAACCGCCCGGGCCGCCTGATGTCTCTCCTTCCCGGCTGTAAGCAAAGACAAGGTCTATATCGGAGGAAAAGTTCAGCTCACGGCCGCCCAGCTTGCCCAGACCCAGGACGACCGGAACAACCGGCCTCATCTTTCCATCCAAGGGGTTTCCGAATCTGGCAGCCATGTTCCTGAAAATGGTTTCGGAGGCCACCTGGAGACACACCTGGGCCACATCCGAAACTTCCGCCAGCACCTGATCCAGCGGCATCCATCCGGCAATATCGCAAACCGCGATCCGCAGCATCTGGTTTTTGCGGAAGCGGCGCAGCGTACCGGCCAGGGTCGAGCTCCAATCGGATCCGCCCAAGTCCGCCAGCTGTGATCTCAACAGTCTGTCCAGGCGGCCTGCCTCATGGTGTTGCCACAGGCTTCCGTCTTCTATCATGGCCGCCAAGACAGCCGCTGAACCGAGAGCACTGCGAAAGGCGAACTCGCTGAAGGCAAAAGCCCGCGCAAGTCCCATGGCGGTGCTGGAGCCAAGTCTCAGATTGCAGCCTGCCTGCAGGCAGGCCTCCCTGAAACTTTCAAGGCGCTGTCTTCCCAGGCTTTCAAAGGGCGAAAGGCTCTTTTCTGTATTTGACATTTTTGTAAATATTCTGATAGTTTTATTTCACTTTTGTAATTATGTAATCAAATCAAACCTTGGCCCGCACGGCGCACTTTAAAGCCGATCGGCCCCTGGGGCCGAATCAGATGGCCATGGCACACAATTTGCGGTAAGTCCATTAGCCTCTTTCCGCCCCGCTGACGAAACAAGGGGGCAGTTCAACCCTAAAGGTGGTAGTAAAATGGGTCGGCAGGCAGAAACCAGTCAGCCTGATTGCCAACGGCCATATCCTGAAGCTACCGGGCTCCCAGATAGGGTTACCGGCTGAAGGCCGGCAAAACAAGGAGAAAATGAAACATGTGCCGCTTATTTGCCATAACCAGTCACGAGCCATTATCGCCCATGAAAGCCATCGAGGCCATGGAGGTGATGCGCGAGGGGCACGACGGTTCCGGGGTGGGTCTTTTTTTAAGGGACCTGGCCGGTCCTTTTGAAGAAATAAAGGACGCCCCCATTCTTTCGGGTATCTTCACCGAAAAAGGGCTACGCCGTCTGGACACCTTCATGATGGACCTGGGATTCATGACCAAGTACAAGATTACCATCAAGGTGCCCAAGACTCCTCCACCGGGGGTACCCAAGCGCGATATCTACCTTATCCGGGCCTACGAATACCCCGAAGAGTGGGAAGATCTTCCCGAAGAGCAACTGCATGACCGCCTCCTGCAAACCAGGCTCAGGCTGAGACAGATGGGTGAGGCTGAAGGCGACATGATCGTATTTTCCTTCTGGCCGGACGTGATCATGATTAAAGAGATCGGTGATCCCATGACCGTTGCCCGCCACCTCAACCTTGACCGCAAGGAGTTGTGGGCGCGGGTTGTCATGGCCCAGGGAAGGCAGAATACCAACTACGCCATCAATCTCTACGCATGCCATCCCTTTTTCATCCAGGGTTTTGCCAGCATGACCAACGGCGAAAACACCGCTTTCATTCCGATCCGCGAATTTCTCAGCTCCCGCGGTTTCGATGGCTATATTGGGTACCAGTCCGACTCGGAAGTCTTCACCCACATCCTGCACTACGTACATACCCACCTGGAGCTGGGAATCGAAGCCTACAAGCACGTCATTACCCCCCTCCAGGACGATGACATCGCGGACCATCCCAACGCCGAATTTCTCAAACAGCTCAAGCACAGCTGCCGCCAGCTCATAATCGACGGTCCCAATTGCGTCATCGGCTGCCTGCCTGATCACACCCTTTTCATGGCCCAGGACCGCAAGAAGTTGCGTCCCGGGGTGGTCGGCGGCCGGCCGGGATGTTTCGCCTTCGCCTCAGAGATTTGCGGCCTGGACGCCGCCATTCCGGACCGGGACAAGAGCAAGGATTTCCAACCAATGTACCTGGACACGGCCATCGTCGGTCCTGATCGCCAGGAGGTAAACATATGTTGCCAGACAGACCCATTACCCCTTCAACCCTGAGCGTCAAGGATCTGCACTGGCAGATCCTCTGGAACCGCGACAAGTGCACCCTTTGCGGCCGTTGCACAGCCGTTTGCCCGGTCAACGCCATCGAATTGGGGGTTTTCCGCAAGCGCAGCCTTACCGCTTCCATCGACCCTTCGTCACCGCCGGAAACCCGCTTCTCCCTTTTCTACGGGATCCGCCAAAGGACCGACCCGGCTTACGCCTGCGTAGGCTGTGCAATGTGCAACCTGGTCTGTCCCAACGACGCCATCATCCCGGCCCGTAACGACGAGACCGACAAGCAAAGATTCCATATCAACCGCGGCGGCCAACCCCGCCGCCGGGGCGGACGGCGCAACCGCGCAACCGGAGTCCTGGACAGGATCAAGTTCATCCGTATTTCCATGCTCACCGACCCGGCCCTGGACGCCGGCCGCCACGAGTTCGAACTGCGCACCTTACTGGGCCGGGTCCTGCCCCCGGAACAGAGTCTGAGCTTCATGCGCGAAAACGGATGGATCCCGCCGGTACGCGAAATTTATCCCCTCATCATCGGGGGTATGTCCTTCGGTGCCCTGTCGCCCAACATGTGGGAAGGACTCCAGATGGGGGTTGCCTACCTCAACGAGGAGTTGGGCATGCCGGTGCGTATCTGTACCGGAGAAGGGGGTTGTCCACCCCGGCTGCTGCGCAGTCGCTTTCTGAAGTACGTCATCCTCCAGATAGCCAGCGGCTATTTCGGCTGGGACGAGATCATTCATGCCCTGCCGGAAATGAAGGAAGACCCCTGCGCCATCGAAATCAAGTACGGCCAGGGCGCCAAGCCGGGCGACGGCGGACTGCTGATGTGGCACAAGGTCAACAAGCTGATCGCAGCCATCCGGGGAGTTCCCCCGGGCGTCAGCCTGCCCAGCCCGCCAACCCACCAGACCAAGTACTCCATCGAAGAATCGGTGGCCAAGATGATCCAATCCATGTACATGGCCTGGGGTTTCAGGGTACCGGTCTATCCCAAGATATCCGCGACATCGACGGCCCTGGCGGTGCTTAACAACCTCACCCGCAACCCCTATGCCGCCGGCCTGGCCATAGACGGTGAAGACGGAGGCACAGGAGCAGCCTACAATGTTTCCATGGATCACATGGGTCACCCGATCGCCACCAACATCCGGGACTGCTACCTCAACCTGGTCACCATCGGCAAACAGAACGAGGTTCCCCTCTTTGCCGGCGGCGGTATCGGCAAACAGGGCAACCTGGCGGCCAACGCCGCCGCCTTGATCATGCTGGGCGCAAGCGGGGTCCAAATCGGCAAATACATCATGCAGGCTGCGGCCGGTTGCATCGGCTCCGAGTCCGACCGCTGCAACATATGCAACATCGGCCGCTGCCCCAAGGGGATCACCTCCCAGGATCCCCGGCTCTACCGGCGGCTGGACATCGAAAAAGTGGCCGAGAGGGTGGTGGACGTCTTTCTGGCTTTCGACACCGAGCTTAAAAAGATCGTCGCGCCCCTGGGGCGCTCCACCTCCCTGCCCATAGGCATGTCGGACGCCCTCGGCATAGATGACTATCATGCCGCCGAACGCTTGAAAATCAGGTATGTAATCTAAGTTGGAGATATATGGCAATGACCAGCAGCAGCCAGTATAATATCATTTCCGGTAAAAAGGACGGCCAGCGGATCGATTCGCGCATCATGGAAGAGGCAATCCAGGAGGCCGTGGCCCTGGGCAAACGCTACCTTGTGGTCAAGGCCTACGGCCAGCATGGAATCGGCGGCCGCCTGTGGCGGGCGGGCAATGAACCGGTCTACATCAAGATCGATGGCCACCCCGGCCAGCGGGTTGGGGCCATGGGTTTTGCGAATACCTTCATCGAAGTCATGGTGCCGGCTTCCGACGACGTGGGCTGGCTCAATGCCGGCGCCCAGATCGTGGTCCACGGCAATGCCTCCAACGGGGTGGCCAACGCCATGGCCCAGGGCAAAATCTACGTGGCCGGCAACGTGGGCGCCCGGGCCATGACCATGACCAAGCACAACCCGCGTTTCGATCCACCCGAGCTGTGGGTCCTTGGTTCGGCCGGTGATTACTTCGGTGAGTTCATGGCCGGGGGAATCGCCGTAATCTGTGGTTACAATCCCCAGCGACCGGACAACGTGCTCGGTTACCGGCCCCTTGTGGGCATGGTGGGTGGAAAGGTCTTTTTCCGCGGCCCCCACCAGGGTTACAGCCAGGCCGACGCCCTCCAGGAACCAATCAACGACGACCAATGGACCTGGTTGCGGCAACACCTGGCAATCTTCCTGGAGCGGATCAACCGTTCCGACCTGCTTACCGAGCTGGCCGACCGCAGCCAGTGGCAGCTCCTGGTGGCCCGCAAGCCTCACCAGCGCGGCGGCGGTTTGCGCCGCTCCATGGCCGAATTCCGGCGGCAGGTCTGGGATAAGGCCTTAGGGGCCGGTGGCCTGGTGGGAGACCTTACGGATATCGACCGCAGTCCGATCCCGGTAATCACCAGGGGTGATCTGCGACGTTTCGTCCCGGTCTGGGAAAACAACAAGTACAAGGCTCCTTGTGAAGCTTCTTGCCCCACGGGAATTCCGGTCCACCAACGCTGGCGCCTGGTGCGCGATGGGCGCATAGATGAAGCCGTGGACCTTGCCTTGGCCTATACCCCTTTCCCGGCCACCGTCTGCGGTTACCTTTGCCCCCACCTGTGCATGGAGTCCTGCACCAAGCAGGAAGCCGCCCTGCCTCCGGTGGATGTCACCCGCATTGGGCAGGCCAGTGTAGAGGCTGCCGTACCCCAGTTGCCGGAGCTCAGTGGCAAGCGGGTTGCGGTCATCGGCGGTGGTCCGGCAGGCATCTCGGTTGCATGGCAACTGCGCCTCAAGGGGCACCAGGCCGTGGTTTACGATGAAGCCGAGACCCTGGGCGGCAAAATCGCCACTGCCATTCCCGAAAGCAGGCTTCCCCGGGAGGTCTTCGCCAAGGAAATCAAGCGGGCCGCCAAGGTAATTCCCCACGTCCATCTACAGCAAAAGCTGGACCGCAGCCAAGTCGAACAGCTCGTGGAAGAATATGATTTTGTGGTTGTGGCCACCGGTGCCCGCAAGCCTCGGACCCTGCCGGTTCCGGGACGCCAGTACGCCCTGACCGCCCTGGAGTTTCTGACCGCCGCCAAGCAGGGCAAAGCCAAGGTAGGCCGAAAAGTCGTCATCATCGGCGCCGGCAACGTGGGCTGCGATGTGGCCACCGAAGCCTATCGCCTGGGCGCAAGCCAGGTTCTGATGCTGGATGTCCAGGAACCGGCCTCTTTCGGCAAGGAGCGCGAAGCGGCCGAGGCCCTGGGAGCCAAGTTCCGCTGGCCGGTTTTTACCAAAGAGATAACCACCAGCGGGGTGGTGCTTGAAAGTGGTGAAACCATCGCCGCCGATACGGTGATCATCTCCATCGGTGATATGCCTGACCTCGATTTTCTGCCGGAACAGGTGGCCATGGACCAGCAGGGGTTCATCAAGGTGGACGATAACTACCAGACAACCCATCCCAGGATATTTGCCATCGGCGACGTTGTCCGGCCGGGATTGCTCACCGACGCCATCGGCGCCGGCCGGAAGGCCGCCGAAACCATGGTGGCCATCCTGGAAGGCCGGCGTCCCAATCCTGACAACCGCCCCATGATCGCCAAGGAAAGGGTTCACCTGGAATACTACGATCCGCGGACAGGAATTTTCGATGACCTGGAAAGCTGCGCCGGACAATGTTCTTCCTGTGGCAATTGCCGGGATTGCGGAATCTGTGTCACCGTGTGTCCCGAGGGCGCCATAGCCAGGGTCGAAGAAAAAGACGGTCAGTACAGCTACCGGGTGAACGAGGACAAGTGCATCGGTTGCGGTTTCTGCGCCGGGGCATGTCCCTGCGGGATCTGGAACATGCTGGAAAACACGCCCATCGGCTGATTCGGTCCCTCGCTCATTCCGGGCGGCGGTAAGAGGTTGACAGGGTTGTTAAGCAGTTCCCACCCTGGACGGCACCATCAATTCTTTGCAATACCGTCCAAATGTGCTAAGCCATCGCAAGATCAAAATCGGCTTGGTCAATCTTCCGGTTTGTCTGCCGGGCCGGCGGGCAAACCGCTTGCTCAATACCTGGATAAGCAATGCGAGCACTGTTAGCCTTAGAAGACGGAAGGACTTTCCCTTGCCGCAGTTTCACGGGAGAAGGCGAGGTGGGCGGTGAAGTCGTATTCAACACCAGCATGACCGGGTACCAGGAGGTTCTCACCGACCCGTCCTACAGCGGCCAGATGGTCACCATGACCTATCCCCTGGTTGGTAACTACGGGGTCAATCCCGAGGACGTGGAGTCTGAGCGGGTCCAGGTGGCCGCTTTCATCATCAAGGAATACCAGCCTTGGCCCAGCAATTACAGGGCGACCGCCACCCTGGCTGATTATCTCAAAAAATACGGCATACTGGGTGTCGAAGACATGGACACCAGGGCCCTGACACGCCACATCCGCAACCTGGGAGCCATGCGGGCCATGCTCTCAACCAGGGATACCGATCCCGGCTCACTGACAGCCAAGGCCAGGGCCCTTCCCAGCATGGTGGGCCGCGATCTTGCCCGCACCGTTTCGACCGCCAAGCCTTATCGCTGGACCGACGGGGGACCCGTCCGGCTGCCGGCAGACATGCAACCTGGTCCGGCCGCCTGGCTGGAACGCGGCCGCAAACCGGCCGTGGTGGCCCTCGACCTGGGTATCAAATTCAACATTCTGCGCTGCCTTGCGGCAGTCGGCCTGGAAGTGCTGGTTGTACCGGCCGCCACACCGGCAGAGACCATAATGGCCCTTGAGCCCGATGGCATATTCCTGTCCAACGGTCCCGGCGACCCGGAACCTGTTTCCTATGCGGCCACAACTGTAAAGAAGCTGCTCGGCAAGCTGCCCATGTTCGGCATTTGCCTGGGCCACCAGATCCTGGGCCTGGCCCTGGGCGGCCGGACCTACAAGCTCAAGTTCGGCCACCGGGGGGCCAACCAGCCGGTCAAGAACCTGGTAAGCGGCAAGGTGGAGATAACCTCCCAGAACCACGGCTTTGCAGTGGACGCCGATTCTTTACCGGCAAATGAAGTCGAGATAACCCATATCAATCTCAACGACGACACCCTGGAAGGTTTCCGGCACCGGACACTACCGCTGCTGGCTGTTCAATACCATCCCGAAGCGGCTCCGGGGCCCCATGATGCCAGGTACCTTTTCCATCAATTCCGCGAAATGATCGACGACCGGCAAAAATAGGAAGGCAAGCTGTCCCCAGAACAACCAAGCTTTGATTGGTCCTGTCCATGCCCAAAAGAACAGATATTCATAAAATCCTGATCATCGGCGCCGGCCCCATCATCATCGGCCAGGCCTGCGAATTCGACTATTCCGGCACCCAGGCCTGCAAGGCCCTCAAAGAAGAAGGGTTCCATGTCATCCTGGTAAATTCAAACCCGGCCACCATCATGACCGACCCCGAAATGGCCGACCGCACCTATATCGAACCGGTAACCCCCGAGACCGTTGCCGCCATCATCGAAAAGGAGCGCCCGGATGCCCTGCTGCCCACCCTGGGCGGCCAGACCGGTCTCAACACCGCCGTCGAGGTGGCCGAGGCGGGAGTCCTTGAAAAATTCGGTATCGAAATGATCGGGGCCTCCCTGGAAGCCATCCAGAAGGCCGAGTCCCGCGATCTGTTCAGGGCCGCCATGGAGCGGATCGGCCTGCGGATTCCCAAAAGCGGATTTGCCACCAGCATGCAGGAGGCCCATCGAATCGCCGAACAGATAGGATATCCGGTAATCATCCGGCCCAGTTACACTTTGGGAGGAACCGGCGGCGGGGTGGCATACAACCCCGAGGACCTGGAACAAACGGCCAAGGCCGGGCTGGACGCCAGTCTCATCCACCAGGTAATGATCGAAGAATCCGTCCTGGGATGGAAAGAGTACGAGCTGGAGGTGATGCGCGACCACAACGACAACGTGGTCATCATCTGTTCCATCGAAAACATGGATCCGATGGGCGTTCACACCGGAGACAGTATCACCGTGGCCCCGGCCCAGACCCTGACCGACGCCGAATACCAGCAGATGCGTAACGCCTCCCTGGCCATCATGCGTGAAATCGGCGTGGACACGGGTGGTTCCAATGTCCAGTTCGCCGTCCATCCCGAAACCGGCGAGATGGTGGTGGTGGAGATGAATCCCAGGGTATCGCGCTCCAGCGCCCTGGCATCCAAGGCCACCGGTTTTCCGATTGCCAAGATAGCCGCCAAGTTGGCGGTGGGTTATACCCTCGATGAAATTCCCAACGATATAACCGGCCAGACCCTGGCGTCCTTTGAACCGACCCTGGACTACTGCGTGGTTAAGATCCCACGC
>JALVRI010000494.1 GCA_027031325.1 Desulfobacteraceae bacterium | reverse complement strand
CGCCAGATCAAGGACAATTACCATAAAGTGGCCTACATGCGTTTTGAGACCGAACCCGGCTATCAGGGGCAGGTGGATTTTGGAGAGTTTCAAGTATTCAATGCCGACGGCAGCGTGACAAAGCTGTATTTGTTTTCGATGATCCTGGGCTATTCGCGAAAGATGTATGCCGAGTTGATCGAGCGCTCTTGAAGATCCAGCTTGATGATCCGCCTCCGTCCAATCACCAAATATCTCTTGTGGGCCTTCGACCGTCGCCATCATTGACCGTATCGAGAAACTTGCGGCAAGCCGCCCGCATCGCCCTAAGGTTCCGGCAAATGCCGTCATCGCCGGCAAGGTCAGCGATCTGTGCGGTCAGAAAACAGCGTATCTCAATAACGGAACGGATGCAAAGTGACGGCACTTCCATCTGATAAGGATTGTACAGCACCCGGCGGTCTTCAAGCAAGGTGATCACATTGCGGGCACCGGTGATATGGGGGATTGTGGCGGGTTCCAGGAGATCCCGAAAACAGGCGTGCTAAAGCCGTTCAGCCGTGATGATTTGCTTGAACTTCAAAACCTAAGCCACATTGGAGATGTTTTGCCGTGGGGCAGGCGCACCCCTTAGCAGGCCCTCGGTGCTCAGGTCCTCGTCGATATCTGGCCAGTGGATGCCAAAGCCGCCGCCGCACAGCTCCCAGTTGTTGCGCTGGTCGGCAGAAGCGTGCAAAAGCCTCGGAAACCAGGCCAGCGGCACGCTGATCGTGCGCCCGTCTGCCAGATCAACACTTAGGCTGTCCTCGGTAAAATGTACGTCTTTGACCCGCTCGCCGGGTCTAATGTCCGAAATACTCATGCCAGGACTCCAAAAGATTCTGTTGGTTGTCGATGACCAGCCTTTCGATATCCCGCAGCTCTTTGGCGCTAAAGCCCAGGTTGCGGGCCAGGGCCACCGGTTCGATCCAGAATTTGCAGGTCTGATCGCCCCGATCAATGTGCACGTGCGGCGGCTCGTTGAGTTCGTGACTGTAAAAATATAAGCGATATGGTCCGAATCGCAAGGCAGTGGGCATAAGCTTTATCCGCTCTGTCTCTCTGGTTAGCTGGCCTTTTGGGCAAACGGGTTGATCGCCCCTTCCATCTTTCCAAAAGCCGCAGGTTGTGCAGTGGTCTATCGTCACTGCTGCTGCCCGTCAACAGATAATCCAGAGTGGTATCGAAAATCCCGGCCAACTTGATCGGCTTCTCAAGCAGCGGCGTATGTAGCCCGCTCTCATACTTGTTTAAGTGCACAGGACGGACATCAAATTTTGCAGCCAGTTCTTTTTGCGTCTATTTTTTCTGCTTTCTCAGCCCTTTGACCCTTTGGCCGAAATCCTTGAGTATATCCTTGTTTGTCATAGCGCCCCTTAGCTCCATTCTAAGTTTGATTTAGGATGGATTGTAGCATGGGATAAAAAACAGCCTTGATAAATATCGTATAGCACATACAAGAATATCCGCAATAAGGATAATAAACCCAAAATTTTCGATTTGAGTTTTCCTTAAAAAAAGTGGACACAAGCAAGAGCTTAATTAAAGTGATTTTTTCTAGTCCAGGGGTTGGTCGAAACGGCATTTGAGGCAAAGCGCATCGGCGTCGTAGCGGGTGGTCACTTTGTACGGTAGGCTCTTGAAAAGGCGGATCATGGCCTGATTTTCGGGGGCCGTGTAGGCTACCAGGCCCTTGATACCGTTTTGGCGGGCAGCCTGGGCCAACTTGGCCATGAAAAGTTTTCCCAGTCCTTTGCCCTGGTATTCCTTGCTTACCGAGAAAGCTACTTCGGCCATGTCGTTGTCCACCAGGAGATACTCCCCCACTCCTATCACCCGGCCAAAACCGAATTCCCCGATAACGGCAACCAGGGTAAGGTCCTTGATGTAGTCGATGTTGGCCATCGGCTCCACGTCGTCGCGACCGAAGCTGCTTTTTTCATGGAAAAAACGCAGGAAGATATCGTTTTTGTCAAGGTTGTAATAGTGTTCCTGAATTCTCCGTTCGTCAACCGGTTTGGCCGGCCGGATAGTGACCTGTTCCCCGTCCAGGACGATGGTCTCTTCCAATTGGATGGGATACACTGCCCGTGAGGCGTCTCCCAGTTTGCGCTGGCGTCCGATCAGGCCCGCCTTTTTGGCTTCCTCGATCAGTTCTTCCCTGAATTTGGGATGGGCTATGCCTATCATAGCCATCACCCTTTCCTGGAGGCTTTTGCCAAAAAGGTTGACCGCTCCGTACTCTGTCACCACGTACTGGACATCGCCCCGGGGAACCACTACGGCCGTGTCTTCCAGCATCGGCACTATGTTGCTCTGCTTGCCGTCGGGAGACGTTGAAAACAACATCAGGATTGCCTTTCCGCCGGCTGAACGCTTGGCCCCGCGGACAAAGTCCGGAATTCCCGACACTCCCGCCATCCGGGTATGGGGAGATGCTTCGGCGGCCACTTGGCCGGTAAGATCCATGGCGTTGGCGACGTTCATGGTGACCATGCGATTGTGGCGGGCTATTATGAAAGGATCGTTGACGTAATCGGATGGATGAAAATCGATGGCCGGGTTGTTGTGCAGGAATTCATACAACTCCCGCGAGCCCAGGGCGGCTGAGGCCACCAGCTTGCCGTCGTTAAAGCCTTTCTCGCGATTGGTGATGATACCCTGGGCGTAAAGGTGCATGATGTCGTCGGTCAGGTACTGGGAATGGAAACCCAGGTCATTCTTGTCGCCCAGGGCTTGCACCGTGGCTTGGCTGGCGGCGTCGAGCCCCACCTGGATGGTGGCCCCGTCTTCTACCAGGCGGGCGATATGGCGGCCGATACGATCGGCAGCCTCCGAACCCTGCCCGGGAGATACGGTCAGCAGGGCCTGCTCGTATTCCACTATCACATCGACTTCATTGACGTGCAAAAAACTCTGGCCCATCACCCGCGGCATGCGCGGGTTGACCTGGGCGATCACCAGGTCGGCCGAGCGGGCGGCTGCCAAGGTGACGTCCACGGAAATACCGAGGCTCATCCAGCCGAAATCGTCAGGAGGGCTTACCTGGATCAGGGCGACATTGATGGGAAACTTGCGGCTTTTGAAAAGCTCGGGCACCTCGGACATGTTAAGGGGGGTTACAAAACGTCTGATGTTGGCCACGAAGGCTGATTTTGCCGATCCGAGGTAAATGTTGCGGATATTGAGGTGCAGGTCCTGGCTGCGATCGGCGATGGCCGCCAAGGGGGCTGTTTCGGCGCTCATCATGCGCACGATTTCAAGCCCGGTAACCTTGGATGCTGATTCGGCCAAGGCCTTAACCAGGGCTTGGGGTTCACCGCAGGCCGAACCGATGAAGACTCGCTGCCCGGGCCGGATGTAGCGGATGGCCTCCGAAGGGGTCCTCTTTTTCTCTACATAGAGGTCAGCCCAGTAAAGGTTGGTTGCCACTTTCGTCCTCCTTGCTGGATATCTGGATTTTGCACGGATCGGAAGCGCCCATTTTGGCT
>JALVRI010000493.1:9103-10430 GCA_027031325.1 Desulfobacteraceae bacterium | reverse complement strand
TGGCTATCATTTTTTACAGATTATTTCAAGACAATTTATCTTGGATATTACTTAATTTTTAACCGAAATCTTGTCGTAAATTTGACTTTTGGTTGGGAAGAAAGACCGGTTTATATCCCCATTGTCATTAAAACCTTTTCCAGCCAGCCCGGTCTTGCTTTGAACGCCGATTGGGACTACCATACCTTGGAACCGTGATGTAAAGCATGCATCCGATTACAATCAAAAGCGAAACGGAGAATACTTCCATGCCGATGATCCGCCTGGGAAAATGGCCTGCCATGGTGTCCCAATGGCCACCCGATCCTGCTTTCAACACCATCATTTTCATCCACGGTGCTTCCCACTGTGCCTCGTTTTGGGTACAACAGGTAAAAGACCTGTCCGGCTCCGCCAACTGCCTGGCGGTCGACCTGCCCGGACACGGGCTCAGGAGCGATGCCGGAATGTCAAAAATAGACGATTACGCCGAATGCCTGCTGGAATTCATCGAGCAGAACCAAATAGTCCGCCCGATTGTCTGTGGTCTTAGCATGGGTGGGGCGATCGCCCAACATCTCCTGATAAATCACAGCCGGCATTTTGCAGGGGGCATACTTTGCAACACCGGCGCAAGGCTGAAAGTAACCCCGAAAATCTTTGCAGCCATCGAGGCCGATTACAATGCATTCGTGAAAATGATCTACCAGTTCGGAATCGCTCCTGAAAACCGCAACCCTATTCTGTGGCAAAAGCTTATGGCCATCTCCTCTTGCCGGCCGGAGGTGGCCCTGGGGGATTTCAGGGCCTGCGATGCTTTCGACGTCATGGATCAACTGAACGGGATAGAAAAGCCGGTACTTGTAGTAACTGCCGAAAAAGACCTGTTGACACCTGTAAAGTACGGAAGTTACCTGGCTCAACAGATCAAGGGAGCAAGCCTGGCCACGGTTGCCGGAGCCGGCCACTTCGCCCCGCTTGAAAAGCCGGAAACCGTATCCGGGCTGATCGAAAATTTTATCAAACAACTGCCGGGCAAAGCACCATGAACAGCAGGAAAGGTAACAGCAGCAAGAACAGGCGCAGCTTGCACTACCGCAGGCTTGAAAGGATGTACTTGGCCGGAAGCTGTAACCAATATTACCAGCCGCAGATAAAGATTGAAGGCGGCTGGGCGGAAGTCAGCATTGAAATCAGGCCTGATTTCTTCCACTCAGGTGGCGCGGTCCATGGCTCGGTATACTTCAAAGTTCTTGACGATGCCGCCTTTTTCGCGGTAAACGCTCTGGTTGAAGATGTTTTGGTTCTGACGACAAGTTTCCATATCCACCTGCTGCGTCCGGTATCC
>JALVRI010000493.1:0-9093 GCA_027031325.1 Desulfobacteraceae bacterium | reverse complement strand
TATCCTGCGGCACCCTGACCGCAACCGGAAAGGTGGTCAGCGCAGGCCGCGCTTATTTCGTGGCCGAAGCACGCTTGACAGACACCCGCGATCGTGAAATCGCACGCGGCAGCGGAACCTTTGTGAAGGGCAAAGTTCCCCTCTCCCCGGAAATCGGCTACATCTAGGAGCATTGTGGATTGGTAAAATCACGGAGCAGCAAGTCGTTCCAGATAGGATACCGTTTCACCCTGCCAAACAAGCGGCGGGAGGACATCATCCTCAGCTTCGACCGCAGGACCATGGTTCTTTGCAGCCGACTCCGCGAGCCTCCTCCTTTCTGGACGGAGCTCACGTTCAACCAATGCCCTCACTGTCCCTTGAGCCCGGCTGAGCACCCGCAGTGTCCCGTGGCCCTCAATCTGGTTACGGTTTACCGCCGGATGGGTAAACTGATGTCCTTCGACCAGGTGACGGTAAAGGTAAATACCGAGCAGCGCAGCTTTTACACCCGCTGCTCAGCCCAGGAGGCCATAAGTTCCATAATGGGCCTGATCATAGCCACCAGCAGTTGCCCATATACCCATTTCCTGAAACCGATGGCCCGCTTTCACCTGCCGTTTGCCAACAAAGAAGAGACCATCTGGAGAGCATTGGCCACCTATCTGCTGGCAAGCTATTTTGCAGGTGGCGAAAAAGCGGTTTGCAACCTCGACGGGCTGGTGAAAATCTACGACAATATCGCTCGCATCAACGATGCCATAGTCATGCGGCTGCGGGCCGCTTCCCGCAAGGATTCGATGGTAAACGCCCTGGTCCACCTGGATGTTTTCGCCAAGTTCATGATGCCGCCCCTGGAAGATACCCTGGAGTCCATCCGGGATCTGTTTGAGCCTTTCCTTGCAGGGTTGGATTCATAAGTTGTTTTCATAAAATTGGTCGGAATTTACCAACCTTTTTTATCAGATACCCTTGTCGAGCACTTTTTGATTATGCTTCAGCCGCTCCTGGATCCCGCGTCCGACCTGGAAACTGCGGTCGAACTCCGACCAAAAGCTTTTATCCTTCTCTTTCCACCCGCTGCCGAAACGCTGGTCGAAGAAATCTCCAAGCTTTTCGAACAACAGTTTCCAAGGCGGCCGACCCTCGGCATAGGCAGCCAGAAGCTGTTCCAACAGGTCGTCCAGATCTGCCAGGGATTCTTTGGGCAGGTAGGCGATGGCTCCTTTCCGGATGGATGCCATCAGGCTTTCAGGGTTAATGGCATGGGCGGTCAGCATCACCGCCGGTATCCGGCGTTCAACAGCTTCTTCCAAGAGCTTCAAACCATCGACTCCCATTATGTCCAAGATTGCGAGGTCATATTTCCCGCTCTTGATTTTTTCCGATGCACTCTGGTAGTCAGTGGCGGTATCCACCCTGGCTTCATCAAGAATATCGACTATAGTCTCAAGAATATCGGTTTCATCGTCAACGGCCAGGATACGTTTACCCCTCAGGTACGATTCTGCTGCCATAAGTTCTGCTCCTTTCATGATAACCAATATGGGTGCGCTACCGGCTGCCAGCCCGGCTTGCTAATCAGGCCCGAAAAACACGTAAAGCCATTATTCCGGATTGTATATTGAATCCATCCAGTCCGTCCCTTGCCAAAACCAGGTTGGCGGCGGGTTTAAACCTGCCCGTCAGCCCGGAAAGCAAAGGGGCAAGACCAACTTGAAAACCGCCCCCTTGCCATGCTGGCTCTCCAGGGTCAACTCGCCACCAAGGCAACGGGCAAGAATCCTGGCACCGGCAAGCCCCAAGCCATGTCCATTGCGCGACAGCACGCCCCCCTGGCAAACCTGCCGGTAGCGTTGGAAAACAAGCTGGTGGTGTTCCGGAGCAATACCGGGGCCATCGTCGATGATCTTGATCTCGAGGTTGTCGCCGTCACAATCAAGACGGGTGATCATCCGCTTCCGTTTGTAACGCAGGGCGTTTTTGACCAGATTGGCGACGATCTGCCTGAACTTGGTTTCGTCCTGCTCCATGGATACGGTCCCGGCCTGGCCATATTCTTCCCAGATTATTCCACAATCGGCAAGGTGTTTCAATCTCCTGTCAAGTTCCTGGTGTTTGACCACCTGGTCGTAGACTTGACTGGCCTCCAGTTCAAGGACCTCCAGTAAAACTTCCATTACCACCTGGGACGGCACAAAACGCCGGCAAAGAAAACATCCGCTCTGGCCTCGCCCGATTTCAAGCAGGTCGCTCAACATGCCACGGGCCTTGCGGCAACTGCGTAGCACCCTCTCCAGGGTCCGCCTCTGCTTGGCACTCAGGGGGCCGAACTTATCGTCCTTTTCCAGCAGGGTACGCACCCCCGTCTCTGCCACCGCCAGGGGATCTTTCAATTCGTGCACCAGGAATTCAACACTCAAATCCTGGAAAAACGTGCGCGCATCCCTGAGGCAGGCCTGTTGATCAACCTCTCTACTCATTTTGTCCATGCCACCTCTACCCATCTTACTTTACGTATGCTGCAGATGCCAACAAAATGCATCTACTGGTTTGCCTTCAAATGCTCCAAGGCCTCCGGCCTTTTTGGATCAGGACATCTTGCCCCTAAAAAGCCGTCCGCCCGGCTGAAACAATTTTTGCGTCTATCGTTCTTGCCCGCCCCGGACATCTTCAGCGGCAGCCTTGAAGGTAACCCGTACCATTGTGCCGCCGGAACGGTAACAGTCCTCAGGTGTTTCGCAGTGCAGGCAATTGTTTATTATGCCCGGGCACACATCGGTGTCTGACGGTAAAAATTTACACCGGGTAGAATCTATCTCTATCCTGAACCCGTAGAGTTCCGAAAAAATCTTCATCCGCAAAAGATCGAATCCGCGTCCACCGGCGTTGAAATCGAAACGCGCCTTTGATGAGTATGACATTGTCTCGTAGGCCGTAAAATAGCCGCCGAAAAGCAGCCGCTGTTTTTCTTCCGTCATCCCTATGCCGTAATCTCTGACCTCGAGACTGACTTTACCATTGAATTGCTTCAGGCGCACTTCCACCAGACCTTCATCAGGAGTATTTTCCACCGCATTGCGCAGCAGGCCGTCGAAAATCTTCGTTATCACCTCCTCGGGTATCCTAACAAATGCCCTTGCGGGCAAATCGGTTTCAAGCTTGACACGCCTGCGCTCAAGGTGCCGTCCAAGGGCCTCGATGCGGTTTCGCACAAAGCGGCCAAGGTCGATTATGACCGGTTCGGCCAAACGGGGGCCGAATAATTCCTCGATCCGTTTGCCGATCGTCTCGGCCGCCTTGCCTGAATCAACGCCTTGTTCTATCAGCGTTTCCAGCAAGTCCCGGCATGTATCCAGCAACATATGCAACATATCGCGGGTCCGGTAATCCCTTTCCCTGAGAATGTCTTCGATCTCATACTGCATTTCGAGCAAGCGATCGAGGCTGCGATGAATCCTGGCAAAGACTTTCCGCAAGCCTTCCTTTTCCCGGCCGCCTATCCTCTTTTCCAACAATTCGATAGAAGCTGAAAGGACCGCAAGGGGTGTCTTCAATTCATGGGAAAGGTGATGAATAACTTTGTCCTTGGCCCGGTTAAGTTCCCTTACCCGTTCGTACGAACGCTTCAGAGCCGAGTTGATTCGCGCATTTTCTATCGGCAAGGCAACGACTCCGGCTATGGTCGTCAACAATTCAACGTCCTGATCGTTGAATTCACCATCCTTTTTGTTGACGGCACATAGGACACCGATCATCCTGTCCTTGATACGCAGGGGGACATCAAGCATGTTGCGGGTATGGTAAGCGGTTTGGCGGTCAACCAGCTGGAAAGCATAGGGACTGGACTGGTAGTCCTTAACCATGAGGGGTTTACCGGTGCGATAAACCTGGCCGGCAACACCCTTTTCCAGTGGAAAGCGTATTTCACGGAATTTTCGGCCTGCCTCCTTGTCTTCAAAGGCCGCCACGGGAAAGAAGAACTCCTTTTTCTCTTCGTCTATCAGGATGACGGATGCCCCTCCCACCCCCATCAGGTCCTGGATTTCCTTGGCTACGTAGTCGAGCAAATCATAAAGATGCCTAAACCGGTGGAGGGCTTGAGAAATCCGGAAAAGAGCATTGTTGATTCGCTGGTCGCGCTTGCTGCGGGTTACATCCCGCAAGGTTATAACCTGACCGGCAGGCTGATTGCGGATATCGTAAAATACTGCTCCGTCGATAATGATATCAAGTAAGCGACCGTCTTTGGTCAGGCGGCGGGTTTCGAAATTATGGATCACCTTATCCCGTAAAAGACGTTTGATACCACGACGGGTTTTTTCAATTTCTGACTCGGGTACAAACGGAATCCGCTTGCCTTCTACTTCCGAAAGCTTCCATCCGAAGGTTTTTTCGAAAGCGGGATTGAGGTAACTGACCGTATTGTCCAGATTGAAAACAAATACCGGATCGGGCAGGAACTCGAGAAAGGCGCGGTAGCGCTGCTCTGAGGCCTCCAACTTCTCCTGGTAGGTGTAGGGCTCGGTAATATCCCGGGCAATGCCCCTGAAGCCTGCTTTGCGTCCATCCTGGTCCCGGATCAGGCCGGCCGAAATCTCAAGGATGCGTTGTTGGCCGTCCTGGCGGATGATACGCCAGATAATCCCGGTCATCTTGCGTCCGGTTCGGTATACCTGATTAAAGCTTTTGTTGGCGATGTCGGCATTGACATCGTCCATGAAATCCCGATAGTTACGGTTTTGAAGATCCTTGCGGGGGTATCCCAGTATCCGGCACAGGGCGTTATTGAAGAAAAGGAAATTACCCTTGAGATCGGTTTCGAAAAAACCATCGGCCACGTCTTCGATGAACGTGCGATACCGCTCGCTGGGAATACCGCATTCGGTCGGAAGATCAATGGTCGCTTTTTCAGTCATACAGATGACAAAGGGCTCTCATGGCGGATCGCTTCTTGCACCACTGGCTGCCGTCTCTTCAACTTCGGCCGGACATTATGCGGCGACCCGAACAGGAAATGGGAAAAACTGCCAAAACGGGCTTCGGTTACTGGTTTTCTAATATGCCGAACTTTTCGGCGTCGTATATCGTAACCCCCTCGGCTTTGAGGGTCTCGATGGCCCTGTCGTTGTCACTGAACCTGAAAATCATCACCGCCTTGTCGGCTGCCTGCCGGAAATAGGCATACATGAACAGCACATGGATATTTGCATCCTTGAGGGGTTTGAGCACCGAAGCCAGTCGGCCCGGCTTGTCCTCGATCTCCACCGCGATAACTTCGTTCACCTGGGCTGGAATTTGCATCTCCATCAGGATCCGCCGGGCCTTGCTGACGTCGGAAACAAGAAGACGCAACTGGCCGAAGGCACCGGTATCCACCAGGTTGAGTGCCCTGAGGTTGATACCGGCATTTCCAAGGGCATTGGTTACTTCGTACAACCGGCCTGGTGCATTCTCGATGGAAATTACGATCTGCTTGAGTTTCATGATGCCTCCTGCTCCGGGATTGTGGGCAGCGCCAAGCCTAAACTTGCAGCACGCCCGGAAAGGGTTGAGTCACCGGTTAAGATGGTGTAAACATAATACAGTTACGCTTTTACTGTCGGCAAAAATAATCCCTCTGTCAAGGGAAAAGGCGATTTCAGATCACCGCCATAATCTCGACAAGGTTTGATTGAGGAACTTTTCTCCAGGATGTTGGTTGCTCTTTGGAGAGGGACCTTGCCTGGTTCAAGATCCTGAAAAAGCGAAAAGGTGGCTTACCTTCGTCATCTCGCGCCCCTTGCGCATTCAGTAATAGACAAGCTTGTTCCCAACTGGCGGCACCCGGATCCCAACATCCGGCTGGCTGCCGTCGGCAGGATCAAGCGGGAGGCCAGCCTACGCAAAATCGCAGCAACCAGCAAGGACGACCACATTCTCTTGTTGGTCGGCTTAAAGCTCAAAGACCACAAGCTGTTGCAGCGGTTGGCCCGACTTGCCACAGACGAACAGATTCGCCTTTCATCCGCCATGGCGGTCGGCGATCAGGATCTTATCTGTCGCCTTGTTTTGGAATGCTGGGATATCGAACTGGGCAAATCCGGTATCAAGCATATAAGCCGCCCCGGTCTCCTGAAAAAGATCGCCCGGCTGGCGGCTCAGGATCATATCCGTCTTGAAGCTGCCCGCAAGTTGGGTGACCGGGAGGCAATGCGCAAAATCGCTTTAAATTCATTTGACCTCGAGTTGCGTTGGAGCGTGGCCAACCAACTCAAGGACTATATCCTGCTGGCCGAGCTTGCCAACTGCCTCCCCAGCAGTTCTGAAAGTCGTGTTTGGCAGCGTAAGGCCCTCCATGCTTTGAACTGTCATCTCGAGCAGTTGGCCTCCAGGGGTATGGTTGAGGAGTTGCTGAAATTTATCACCAAGGTCAGATTTTACACTCTCAAGGCGGCGGCTTTTTGCAAAATTCCTCCTAGCTTGCTTGGCCAGCGGGTCCTGCTTGCAATGAGCAGGCAAAACATGCAGTACATGGAGCCAGACCTGCTTGACAATATTTTCGAACATATCCGCTCAGCCTGCTGGCAGGTAAAAACAAGGTTCACCCATCAGGTTTGTCCCCACTGCAGGGGATCTGCTCCGGAGCCGCCGGACTGGAGATCTCCGCCGGCGCCCAAATCCCACCCTGACAACTATCCCTGCCCGGACTGCGGCGGGATCGGGAGTCTGGCCATCCGGGTTACGGTCTGTCAGCGCAACAACCGGATCGTGGTCTTCAAAATTCCCCAAACCACATGATCATTCTCAATCTTTTGACGGTGATGACAGCCACAGACTGCTGATATAAAGGCTGGAACCGATTTATGGTGAGATTTCTCCAGATAATTCTGCTATTGCTGCAGTTGAGGCAAAATCCGACGAAAAAGCGCAGTTTATTGGTAATAAACCCGAATTTTGCAGCTTGCGAGTTTGCCGAAGATGTGAGGCGGAGGGCAGGCCTAGTCCTTGGGTGACCCCTCAGACCCGGCCGGGGGGATTGATCAGCGACCTTGCAGGCAGCCGGCAGCAAGAACCACCGGCTGCCTGTCTTTTGGTCAGCCCTTGATAACGCGGGGGGTGAGCATTTGATGGTGGGGGCAGATCGACCTGGGATTCTGGTAGGCGGCCCCGGCAAAGGCCTTCATATACTTGCGTATGTCTCCCATGTTGGCCACCTCGTCCACCAGCCCTTTCTTGGCACAATAAATCGGCCTCGAATAATCGTAGTACTCCTTGACCATCTTGTTCATCTTTTCAATGACCGGTTTTAAGTCACGACCGGCGTCTTTTTCCTTGACCAGCCTCCGGGAGAAGCTGGCCGCAGCGGCTGTTTCCCCGTGCATGACGTAGATTTCGGTGGTGGGAGTTCCCAGGGTGAAGGCGTTGTGCCGGTTGGCGGTCGGTCCTCCCATTATGTAATGAGCAGCGGCGGTTCCCTTGCGCAAAACCACCAGCATCATGGGCACGTCCGTCTGCTGGATCGAGTAGATCAACGCCTGGCCAAGGCCCAGCAACTCGGCTTTTTCCGCCAAGTCCCCCACGTCGATACCGGTTGTATCCTGGAACCAAATAATGGGGACCCGGTCACGTCCGCAAAGGGTGACAAACTCGTTCATCTTGATCAACCCTTGCCGGTAAAGCTTGCCGCCTATGCCCGGGTAATCCGCATACTCGGGATAATCTTCCCCCAGCCACCCCTGGCGGTTGCCGATTATTCCCACCAGAAAACCGTCGATTTTCACAAGGCCGGTGTAAACCTCCGGACCGTAACCCGGCTTGAATTCCATGTGCTCACTGTTGTCCACCAGGCGGGCCAGAACCTCGTCAAAATCGTACATCTGTTTCTGGTTAAAGGGAATCAAGCGGTAGAGATCATCGGCTGGAAACCGCGGCTCCTTGGGATTTGCTACCCGGAAAAATTTGGGGTTGTAAGCCGGCATGTCGCGCATGTATTCCTTGAGTCCGTCCAGGACATCGGTCTCGTTTTCATAAACGTAGCGGAAAAATCCGGTTTCATCGTAGTGAATGCTTACCGATCCCGGGGGTTTCACCTTGTACTGCTTGGCGGCGGCGATAAGCTGCTCTGCACCTTCTTCATCGAAATATCCCTTGGGAGACATCCCGCTGAGAATCCCCCCGCCTCCCACCGCGATATTACAATCTTTGTGGGCAAACAAAATGGTGGGGCTTATGCCTTGATAACCGCCTCCGGCGGGATTGGTTCCGTAAATCGCCGCCAGGATGGGGATACCCATCTGTTCCAGTTCGGCATGCCGGAAAAAAGTGGTTCCGCCGCCACGGCGGTTGGCATAGAATTTCTCCTGCTCGGTCAGTTTGACCCCTGAACAGTTGACCAGCCATACCAGGGGAATGTTGAGACGCTTGGAAAGATCGGTCACCCGCAAAATGTTTTCATACTGGCCGGGAAGCCAGGCACCGGCCAGGACCTTGTTGTCGAAACCGATAACGACCGCCCATTTTCCTGAAATTTTTGCCAAGCCGTCGATAACGTTGGTGGTTCCCTCGACGTTGTCTTCGGGGTTGAACAGCGTGTGCAGGGGGCACCAGGTTCCCGGGTCAACCAGGTAACGCAGCCGCTGGAAAACGGTCATCTGGCCCCGGGCGTTGATCTTTTCTTCCGGGAATCCCGCCTTTTTAACCTTCTCGACCGCAGCGGCGACATCGGCTTCCACTTCTTTGATCTTGGCAATGTTTTCTTCGGTGCTCCTGCGCTGGCCCTCTGAAAGCGGCCGACCGAATTCGGTCATCTTTTCAAAATAGGGTCTCATCTTCTCCCCCTTCCAGGATGTTCTTTCTTTTACTCAACCCTGCTTTGGCAGCCTGTTAATTTGGCTCACAAGCGGGCATCCCAATAAAACCTTTCCCGCCGGCAACATTGGCTCACTATATATCATCACCGTTCCAATGGCCATAGCCCTTTTTCTTCCAGTACCCGGCGCAAAACTTTCAGGGCCTGGTTCACAGTCGGTATGCCGGCGTAGGTGAAGGTCTGAAAAATGGACTCGGCCACCTGAAACGGTTCGCAGCCGACGTTAAGGGCAGCCCTTATGTGCAGTTCAAGCTCTTCAGTGC
>JALVRI010000492.1 GCA_027031325.1 Desulfobacteraceae bacterium | reverse complement strand
TGGCCGCCGAAAGGGCGACCCCAAAACATATTCAGCAACTTCATGAACTGATGGCCGAGGCCGAACCGCTCCTGCAGGAAGGTCCCACCCATTGGCAGGAACTGCTTAAAATCGATGTCAAGTTACACATAACCATCGCCGAGGTTGCCGGCAACCCTATTTTCGTTGCCGTCCTGAAAATGGTGCATGAGAACATCCTCGATTCTTTCGAGTGGTTCGACTTGGAAAACAGCGATGTTCTGGAGGACAATTTTGAGGATATGGCCCAATTGATTAAGGCCATTGAAGCTGGACGAGCGACCGAGGCCCGCTCCCTGGCCCAGTACCACGTTCGCAAATTCCACGATTACCTGAAACGCGGTATCCGCTTCGGGTCAAGGCCTAGGGATGGAAACAGCGGCTGAACTTCCAGGTGGCCGGATCCCGAATGCCCGCCTGGGAAAAGTTAAATAGAATCAAGGAAGACTACCATGGATCAGAGAGACTATATCAACCTGGAGCAACAGTACGGTGCGCATAACTATAAACCCCTCGACGTGGTTCTCACCCGCGGTGAAGGCGTATGGGTCTGGGACGTGGACGGCAAGCGTTACATGGATTGTCTCTCGGCCTATTCCGCCGTCAACCAGGGTCACTGCCACCCGAAAATCCTGGCCGCCATGATAGAACAGGCCCAAAAGCTGACCCTCACTTCACGGGCTTTCCGCAACGACCAGTTGGGCCTTTTTTACAGGGAATTATGCGAGCTGACCAATTCGCACAAGGTTCTTCCAATGAACAGCGGGGCCGAGGCGGTCGAAACCGTGATCAAGGCCGTACGCAAATGGGGCTACCGTGCAAAGGGAATTGCCGAGGGCAGGGCCGAGATCATTGTCTGTGAAAACAACTTTCACGGCCGGACGATTACGATTGTCGGCTTCAGCACGGATCCCACTTCCAGGGAAGGTTTTGGTCCTTTTACTCCCGGTTTCAAAATCATTCCCTTCGGTGACGCAGAGGCCTTGGAAAATGCCATCGGTCCCAATACGGTGGGGTTCCTGGTAGAACCCATCCAGGGGGAAGCCGGTGTTGTCATCCCGCCTGCCGGTTACCTGAAAAAGGTCAGGGAGATCTGCACCCGCCACAACATCGTCCTGATCCTTGATGAAATCCAGACCGGCCTTGGACGCACAGGCAAGTTGCTCGCAGAAGAACATGAAGGTATCGAGGCCGACTTGACCCTTGTCGGCAAAGCCCTTTCAGGCGGGTTCTACCCGGTTTCGGCGGTACTTTCCAACAGCGAGGTTCTCGGCCTGCTCCGCCCCGGTGAACACGGAAGTACTTTCGGAGGCAATCCCCTGGCCTGCGCCATTGCCAGGACGGCCATCAGGGTCCTGACCGAGGAAAACCTGATCGAAAATGCATCCCGGATGGGTTCCTACTTTCTCGAAGGGCTGAAAAATATCAAAAATCCGAAGATCAAGGAAGTACGGGGCAAGGGACTCCTGTTGGCGGTGGAATTTTACCCGGAGGCCGGTGGTGCCCGCAGTTATTGTGAACGACTGATGCAAAACGGTCTTTTGTGCAAAGAAACCCATGACAACATTATCCGCTTCGCCCCACCCCTGGTGATAGACGAGCATCAGGTGGACTGGGCTCTGGAACGGATTGAACCGGTTCTTTGCTCCTGATATTGTCTGGATGGGATACGGCTTGAATATCAGGTTCTGCTGATCAGGAGCAATTACCTCCATTAACAAACAGTTGAAAAACGTCATGAGCGCAGGTCAGATAAGCCAAAATCCGACCAAAAAGCGCAGTTTATTGGTAATAAATGAGCATTTTGAGCAGGATTTTAACGCCCTCCGGCCAAGCGTAATAGTTTTTCAACAGCATGCTAAACGTTGCCGCTGACAACCTTGCTCGGTATGCTGGTTTGATTAAAGCAGACAATCTATCCGGCAACAGAAAGGGGATTGGAATGAAAAAAGATTTTCTTCACGTCGACGATTGGGACGGGGAAACCATTTTGGCGGTGCTCGACCTGGCATCCCGGGTAAAAGCCAAGTTCGCCGCCCGCGAAAAATACCTGCCCTTCGAAGGTCTTACCCTGGCCATGGTGTTCGCCAAGCCTTCAGCGCGGACGCGCATATCTTTTGAGACCGGATTCTTCAGGCTCGGGGGACATGCCATCTATCTTTCACCTTCGGACATCGAAATCGGCAAAAGAGAAGCCATTAAAGATATAGCCAGGGTGATCGGCCGTTACAATGACATCCTCATGGCGCGTCTTTTCGACCATGAGCATATAATAGAACTTGCACGCTATGCTTCCATCCCGGTAATCAACGGGCTTACAGATTACAACCATCCATGCCAAATCATGGCCGACATCTTTTCGGTCCTGGAACACAGGGGAAACCTGGACGATCTTAAAGTGGCCTACATCGGTGACGGCAATAATATCGTCCATTCCTGGTTGCGGCTGGCTACCCGCCTGCCGATGCACTTTGTGTGCGCCTGCCCCCCGGGGTATGAACCTGACCGGGATACGGTTGAAAAAGCAAGGAGCGCCGGGATCTCGACCATCGAAATCGTCGACGATCCCGGCCATGCCGCCCGGGATGCGGATGTGGTCTATACCGACGTATGGGCTTCAATGGGCAAGAAACACGAGTTTGAAGAACGTAAAAAACGCTTTCAGGGTTTTACGGTGACATCGGAACTGATGGCCCTTGCCAAACCGGAGGCATGCTTCATGCATTGCCTGCCGGCCCAGCGGGGAGTAGAAGTGACCGACCAGGTCATGGAGTCAAAGGCCTCGATCATCTTTGACCAGGCGGAAAACCGGATGCATGTCCAAAATGCCATCATGTTGAAACTGTTGAAAAAGGCCTGAACCCGGTCTCCTGCCGGAAGGCGTCCACGGAAAAGGCGGCGTTCCCACCTAGAAGGGATGGAAGAGGGCTGTAACCAAACCAGGAGTATATCAAAATGGTAGAAAAAGTCATCATAATGGGTGCTGCCGGAAGAGATTTCCACAACTTCAATGTCTACTTCAAGGACAACCCGAGATACCGTGTAGTAGGCTTCACCGCCACCCAGATACCCAACATCGAAGGGCGCCGCTACCCGGCCCAACTGGCCGGCGGGATGTATCCGGAGGGCATACCAATCTTTCCGGAAGAAGATCTAAGGAAGCTGATCGAAACCCACAAGGTCGACCTGGTGGCGTTTTCTTACAGCGATATCGCTTACGTAGACCTGATGCACAAGGCTTCGCTGGCCATGGCGGCCGGTGCCGATTTTATTTTTATCGGCGCCACTTACACCATGCTCCGCTCGGCTAAACCGGTCATCTCGGTATGCGCCGTCAGAACCGGCTGCGGCAAGTCCCAGACCACCCGTCATGTATGCAGCCTGCTTCGCAGCCAGGGCAAAAAAGTAGTTGCCGTGCGCCACCCCATGCCTTACGGCGATCTTACCAAGCAAGTCGTTCAGCGTTTCAGTTCTTACGCCGACTTCGACACCCATG
>JALVRI010000491.1 GCA_027031325.1 Desulfobacteraceae bacterium | reverse complement strand
TAATTACATTGAATTATTGCGTAAGTTTGCATTTATTTGTTCCTGCCCGTGCCTTCACCGGCAAGGTGAAGTTCAATCGGTGAAAAGTCCTCAGGCATTTGAAGCCGCAAGGAGCTGGCGATTTTACCGAATCTGCTTTGTTGGCGGGCAGTTGAAGTACCAAAGCAGGTCTGCCTGCCATCCGCCTCGCATCTTCGGCAAACTCGCCGGCTGCAAAATCCGGGATAAAGCATGGAATTACTTAGCACGTGACCCTGAATTTGGCAACGAGCTTAGATTGCAAATCCAAACCACTTATTCCCCCTGCAAGCAAGCATGGCAAATCCCGGCGCGCAAAACCGGCCTCATCAAGGCCGCAGCCGGAACCTGGTCCGCGCTTTTACTCTTGCAGGCCATTTTCGTCATGCTTTACCTGCCGGGACTATGCCTGGCGGCCGATCCTCCCTTTGACCGGCCTGCCAACTGGGGCGGCACAGGCCTGTTCGAAATACCCACGGCCAGAGTTCTTGGCGACGGTCACATGCGTCTCGGTTTCGCCCAGGCCCTGCCTTACAGGTGGTATACTTTCGCCATCTCGCCTCTGCCGAGACTCGAACTAAGCGGCCGGTACACCGAAATCACAAACCGCGAATCGGGCCTCGAACCTGATTACGGTTCTTACAAAGACAAGGCCTTCGACGTGAAGTACCAGCTTGTGGCCGAAAGCAGGGCCTTACCGGCGGTTGCCGTCGGCTTGCACGATTTTCACGGCACCAAAATGTTCAAGGCCGAATACATTGCCCTCAGCCGCCAGCTCTATCCCCTCGACCTTACCCTGGGAATCGGCCGCGGGCGCCTCGAGGGCGACCTTTCGGTCTTTGATGAATTCGGGCTGTGGGGCGGTTTGACCTTGAACATCAACCGCCGTTGGCAGCTTGTCGCCGAGTACAATCCCGTGGAATACGAGCAGGACCCCGAACCTGTCCGCGGTGTTGCCCAGGGAGCCTCCTGGCCGCTGAACCTGGGATTACGCTGGCAACCTGTTGCCGGCATCGACCTGGGCTTGAGCCTCCAAAGGGGCGATACGCTCGGCTTCAGCTTCAATTGGCAATTCGGGCTGGGCAAAAGGCTTCTTCCGCCACGGCCCGATCCTCCTTCCTGGGATTTTGCCTTTGCCTACCGTAAAAAGAAGATGGAAAGCCAAAGGCAAATAGATGCCGTTTGCAAGGCTATTGCCGGACTCGGGTTCAAGGATGTCAGCGTATACCGCCGCCATGCCAGGCTGGTGGCCGAATTTGAAAACGACCGCTACCTGGACCAACCTCGGGCCGTGGGACGGGCCATGCGACTGATGCTCCACCACAGCCCGCCTGACATCAGCTACCTGACCGTCATCCTGAAGCGCCGGCGACTGCGGTGGCTCCAGGTATCGACCGGGGTAAGCGACCTGAAAGCGTTCCTGATGGGCAATACTTCCCTCCAGGAGTTCAGCCGGAACCTGGAAGTCACCCACTTGTCGCTGCCCGGAGGAAAAAGCCCGGCCCGCTGCGCGGCGCAACTGAAGGACTTCACGGAGCTGGGAATCGACCCGGCCATCGAATCTTTTTTCAACGATCCTTCAGGGGCCTTCAAGTACCGCCTGGCGCTCAAGCCCCATGCCACCGTGCAACCCTTACCGGGGACGGCATTCAACTTCCGCTACGACATTCCCCTCTACAGCCAGATCGAGTCGTCCAACCAGCCGCCGGAAGACGCCGTCCGGTCGGATAATTGGAAGTACATGGGCAACAATGCCGCCGTCGACCGCCTGATGATGGACCAGGTGTTCAGGTTGAACCCGGCTGTTTTCGGCCGTTTTTCGGCAGGCTACCTGGAAAGGATGTATGCAGGCGCAGGCGGTGAGTTGCTGGGGTTTTTGCCCGGCGGGAGCATCGCCCTCGGAATCGAGGCCGACTGGGTCCGTAAACGCGATCCAGACTCCCAGTTCGGCTTGCTCGATCAGGAAAACCATACCCTGCTGGGAAACTTCTATTATCGCCACCTTCCCCTCGATCTTACCTTCAGGTTACAGTACGGTCGCTTTCTGGCCGGCGACACCGGGTTCAGGATCGACGTCAGGCGCCGCTTCGATACCGGGGCGGAATTCGGCCTCTGGTACAGCTTTACCGACACCGACCGGTTCAGCGGATTCAACCAGGGCTACCACGACAAGGGCATCTACCTCCGCATTCCATGGCAGACTTTCAGCGACAGTCCGAGCCGAACCATGCTGGAATACCGGATGCGCCCCTGGACGCGAGACGTGGGCGCCGTCGTCGATCACTGGCAGGAAGTCTTCGACCTGGGATCCGACCTCCAACCGGCTGTTTTCCGTAATTATCTCGGAAAGATGAGCAAATGACACTCTTTTGCCGGGAATTTGTCGGCGTGCAGTGGCGATCCTTCTTATTGGGCCTGCCTGACCGGTGGATTGAGAAGGATTGCTCCACTTTTTTCGAATCGGGTTGCGCCGACAAGTAAAATATGCGATCTTTTCAAGAAAGTGAATTCATAAAAAAGCGAGCGGCATATGAAAAAAATCGCCCGTATTGTTTCCAACTGCCTGGTTTATATTGGCATAATCCTGCTTGCAACCGCACTCGGGATAGGATCGGCACCAGTGCGGGCCGTCCATGCCCAGGGTGCCGCGGCGGCGGGAATTTCCGCCAAGCCTTCCGGAGGCGGTGGAGCCGTTGCAGGCCCCGCTGTCGCCGCTCCCAAGAAAAAAGGCGGTGTCGGGGCCGCCGCGCCGGCCCCGGGTAAACCGGCGGCCGCGCCCACCCTAAAGGCCACCAAGCCGGTACCCAAGGGGATTGCCGCTTCGGCCGGCACAGCCGGGAGTGCAACCATGAGCGAGGGAGGTGGTATCTCCACCAGCAAGCTGGCAGCCGGACTGCTTCTTGTCGGCGGCCTGGCGGCCCTTGCCGGCGGTGGAGGAGGCGGTGGAGGAGGCTCTACCTCAAACCATTGATCATCTGTTTTCGCGTCTCATCCAGCCGCAACACGGGCCGCAAATTCAGCTGCCGCCGGGGTCCAGCTGGACAGATGTCTTGCTTTCCACCCCCCGTTCCTGGAAAATCAGGCCATGTATCTTGCCCGCACCATTGAAAATGGACGCACCAGGTACAGTATCCGCCATTCCTACCTGGACGGAAAGTGCTACCGCAGCCGCCAACTGGTGGACCTTGGTTTCGAACCCTGGAATTACATAGTTTACCCCGGTTCGCGCAGCTACTATTACGACCTGGATCTTATGGACGCCCTGGCACAAGCCGGCATGGAAGTCGGGCAGGACGATCTCGACCTAATCTTCTTTGAATTCCTGGATCCTGAAATCCAGCGCATCATAACCGGTTTTGACCGCAACTGGCGCAAAAGCCGCTGCCCCGGACTTGAACAGAAACCGCGCGGCGACTTCACAATCCACCTTTTCGACAAGCGCAGGCACCATTTCCTGCGTTTCGGCGACATGAACCAGCAGAGCCTGGCCGGGATGCCGGAAAAGTATTTCAT
>JALVRI010000490.1 GCA_027031325.1 Desulfobacteraceae bacterium | reverse complement strand
CTGCGTACCCGGCTGTAGCGGACGCCGAAAATCTCGTCGGCGGTAATTACCGCCAGACCTTGCTCCGGCCAGCAAAACCCGGCCTGGAGATCCAATTTACCAAGGTATACCCGACCTTTGGCGGCCAAAAGCTGGTCGCACGTCTCAATGACAGAGACCTCGATCCCATGGGAGGTCAAAACCTGCCTCAAATGATCGACTTGCCCTGAACGCCGGCAGGCAATCAGGGTCGAAATACCATCCTGCCGATTTGCTTGAACTTGTTCGATCAAAGGCGAAAAAGGTTCCGGCTTGCGGGCCGCCGCCTTCATGGAAGCGGCCAGGGCCTCATTGCCGGTTACATTTTGCCGGCAAACAAGGCTGGCTCCAAGTTCCGAAAATGATGCGCCGCTTACCGGCAGCTTGCGACAAACCAGGTGGGGCCTGGCAGCCAGCCGCTCTTTTACCTGCTCCCAGGTGAGAAAGAGTTTTTCCGGGGCCACACAAAGGCGGCGGTCTTCCAATGCCTGTCTGTAAAGGCTCAGGGTACGGTCCAGGAAAAGCTCCCCGGCCTGCCTGACCCTGGCCGGCTCCAGGACGATCCAAAATGACCTGGAATCCGCATAGTCGAAGAGGTTGTCCAAGTCATCGTAGATCAAGGGCGTCAGGGCTTCAATCCCATCGAACCCGCCTTCTTCTTTCAATTTCCGCACAAGGCGGCGCACCCTGGTCAAAGGCAGGTCGATTTCAGCGGCTCGCAGACGTATGCGGGCCAGAATTTTTTCAAGGTTTTCAGGTCTTACAACTGCTTCACGGGCAGGCAGGATTACGGCTTCTTGTACCGAACCGATGGTTCTCTGGCTGGCCGCTGAAAAACGGCGCAGCGATTCGAGCTGGTCGCCGAAAAATTCAAGCCGCAAAGGATCCTGGTAAAGGGGAGCGTAAATGTCTATAATTCCGCCTCTTACAGCAAAATCTCCCGGCTCTTCAACCAACATCGCCCGGTTGTAACCGCCGGCCAGCAACTTGCGGATCAGGCTTTCCCGCTCAAGCTCTTCGCCGGCCATGATAAGTTCAGCAAAATCGATCAATTCGGCCTTGGGTATCATTTGCTGCATGGCGGCGCTGATTGTTGTCACCAGCAGCTGTGGGGGGCGGCTATCAAGTAAACGGTAGAGAATACCTAGCCGCCGCCAGGCGGTCTCGTTGTGATAGGCCATGGAATTATAGGGAGAAATGGTGTAAGGCGGAAACAGGATCGGCTCGGCTTCCAGGTCCGAGAAAAAGAAAGCCAGGTCTTGCACCAGGCGTTCGGCCTCCTTTTCGTCGGCCGTCAGCACGACCATGGGCAAACGGGACCGGCGGTAAATCCGGCCAAGGGAGAAAGCAAGGGCGGTGGCCGAAAGGCCGCTCAGTTCAATACCTCCAGCCGTACCGGCAACAGCCGTCATGAGCTTTTCAAACGAAATTTTATCTTGATTTTGCATCCTAAAACAATTAGTTGAATATTTCTCAACCCGGGATGGCTGACCTTTTCAGACCCCGGTCAGGCCGTTTGAGCCGGCGTAGCTCAGCTGGTAGAGCAGCTGATTCGTAATCAGCAGGCCAGCGGTTCAAGTCCGCTCGCCGGCTCCAAGAAATTCAAGGGGATTTCAGCATCTTGTGCTGATCTCCCCTTTGTCTTGGAAACAAGAATAACCATATTTGAACTGAAATTCAAGCAAGTTCGGTCGCCTGTCCCGGCTTAACAGACTCAAGGCATAATCCGGGCTGAAAGCGGTTCGGGCAGGAAAGAGAATAATCGCCCGAAAAGAGTCAAACCCGGACAGCACTTGAGTATTGACATCTTTAGGACAAAAGATTAGTTTGAATTCCGCCTAGCCAAGTTGCCTTATGAATTCCTCATTTGCCATAGCGCACCTCAATAAATCATTATATTCAGACAAATAGGAACTAGGATCATATCTCATCCGGATTGACATGAACTGTATCGATGCCATCGAAGGAACGGTCAAATCTATTTTGAACAAGCTATGCCGAGCGGCCCTGGAGGCTGAGCTGGATGACTCGGATTATATCCAGACGGTCAGGATTATCCTCGAGGCTACCGAGCAATTTGCACGTTCAAACAGGGAGATAGTGCCCCAACCCGAGATCCTGAAAAAAGTTCTCTACGAGTATTCGCGCAACCTGTGGCTCAACCATCGCCAAAATTCAGCCACCGCCAAGGCCCCGGGAAATACGAGGATACAATCCGGTACCTGCCGGGACTACCAAGTTTATTACTATGACTACCTTTTCCACAACGATCAGTACCCTTTGTGAAAACAAGGAAACGTTCTTGACGTAAGCTATTTTGAGACGAGAGGTGATCGAAAATGCACGAGGCAGAAGAGACAAAACTGAAGGTTGAAATCGATAGAATCTCACAACGAATTGAATCGATACTGAAAAAAGTGGAAGAAGCTGCCCCCGGCCAGGCAAAGGAAAAAGACAAGCCTGAAAGCTGACCTGCCTGACAGGGATGAGGGGCATGGGAAACCTGCATTCAACGACGCAAAGATCAATATTGCCACCTTTGGGGAAAAAGTATAGAATTCAGCATCGAATACGATTGTCCGGCAACATACAAGGAGGGCCCATGGCTCTTACAAAAAACCAGATCGTCTCCAGAGTCTACGAGCTGGGTTTCACCAAGAAGCAGGCGGCAGAGCTGGTCGAGACACTGCTGGAAATCATCAAGAACACTCTGGCAAACGGCGAAGATGTTCTGATCTCGGGTTTCGGAAAGTTCTGCGTGCGCCAGAAAAGCCAGCGGCGGGGACGCAACCCTGCCACGGGTGAAGACCTGATCCTTCCGCCGCGACGGGTCGTCACCTTCAAGTGTTCCGGAAAACTGCGGGATAAAATAAACGGCGTCACTTGACCTGGAGCCATAGCCACTGGCATGGCTCCAGCCTGATTGCCCGTGAGTCGATCATGGTATGATCGATCAGGCTATCCAGGTACCTGGAGCCACATTCTTTTTGCAGATCAAGGGTGACTGTCCGGTCAGAAACGTTCACCAAACACCATATTGTCTGCTGGCGGCTTGAACGGCGGCAGACAAAAACCTCTTTTCCTTTCTCATATATCTCCATCTCCGCCCGGGGATTGAATGCTGGTTGACTCTTCCTGATGGTGAGCATTTTCAGATAGGGATAAAATATTTGTGACCTGAAGCTGCCACGATCATTCAATTCAGACATCAAGCGGTCCAAATCAAGTTTCCGGCGGTTTATCCTCCGGGGTTGCCCGCTCTGTTCAACACCTTCATAGTAGTTCCTGGTGCCAAGGACGCTGTGGATATATACTGCCGGCACACCGGGCAGGCAGAGCTGGATGGCCTGGGAAGCCAAAAAACGCCTGGGTTGCAAGCTGTCTTCAGACTGCCCCGGTCGCTTCATGGCGTCTACGTAAGTTATGTTGAGTTCGTAGGGACTGCGGCTTCCGTCTGAATTGGCCTTGTAGGAAACCAGCCCCCCGTTTTGCTTGACGGCCCTGACAAGGATGTCGATT
>JALVRI010000489.1 GCA_027031325.1 Desulfobacteraceae bacterium | reverse complement strand
GTGAATATGAACCTCAAGATAACGGCTGGGACTCTGACAGGCTGTTGCAAAACTATAGCCTGCTAACCCCCCAAACCGTCTCGACCTCCCTCCGACATGACAGAAGTTTTCCTGCCGTGGACATATTGATTTATTGAGCGAGCAAAAGTCATACCATTGGTTGGATCGGCTGTACTGATTGAAATCGTTGAAAATTTTAAGCGCAACTCAATTCCGCCTGCCAACTTGCGTTAGCAGGCGGCAAACTGTAGTTGGCAGGTGATGGGACAATTTGGTCGAAAAGAATCTGGAAGCCGGTTTTAGTTTGAAACTCCGACAAAGGCTATGGTAGCTATTTTCCAGGCACCAAAACCATGGAAACCAGAAACCCGTGATCAGGATGACAACCAGATGGCCGGACGGAAATTCAGTCTCCAGACACGTTTTTTGATAGGCTTGGCAGCCTTTGCCATCGGCATGGGAATCGCCTTCGGGGCTATCCTCTACTTTCACCTCCGCTCGGTGATGATCCAGGAAGTAAGCGACAAGGCCAACCTGATCCTGGCCGAGGCCGACGCAATCCAGGATTATGTGCGCCGTGACCTGAGGCCGGCCATGTTCGATGTCCTGCCGCCTGACAAGTTCATCATCAAGGCCATGTCGTCTTCTTACATTTCAAGACGCGTGATCCAGCGGCTGAACGTGAATCCCTCCCATTATTATTACCGCCGGGTGGCAGTTAATGCCCGTAACCCCGAATCCATGCCCAGGCCGATCGAATTGCGCCTGATCGAGTATTTCCGAAAGCATCCAGGCACAAAGCGCTGGGAGGGGACCGAGACCATCGCCGGTGAGCGCTATCACCTCAGCGCCAGGCCGGTGGTTTATGCCAAAAGCTGCATGCGCTGCCATGGATCGCCGGCAGACGCTCCCAGGGAGCTTATCCAGCAGTATGGCCAACGGCGCGGATTCGGCTACCAGGTCGGCAGGATAAACGGGTTGGTCATTGCCGGCTTTCCGGTCCAGAGTACCATAAATCAACTGGTGGACATAACTTTCGGGTACCTGATCATGTACCTTACCGGGATGGTGTTTTTCTTCGCCCTGATCAGCATTTACTTCAACAAGCTTGTGGTTCACAACCTCCACCGGCTGACCGGTTTTTTCAGGGAGCATTTTTCAGATAGCAAGGAAATCAGCATCCTGGACCGCCTGCGCACCAAGGATGAGATCGAGGGTCTGCTGGGAGGCATGGAGGAGCTGATCAAACATCTCTTCCAGGCCCGCAAGCAACTGGAAGATTATGCCACCAATCTGGAAAACATGGTTGCCGAGCGGACAAGTGAATTGCAAAGGGAGGCCGACCGCCACAAGACCGATGTACGTCTTTTTGTCCAGATCCTAGGTGGCCTCAACCTCTCCGATACCCGGCGTGACATGCTCCGTTACGCCATCGGCCAGGTTGCCAGAAGGTTCGAGGCTAAGCGGGTGGACTATTTTTGCACCGTGGTTTCGCACCAGATCATATCGTGGCCTGATGGCTGCGAGCCAGCCTCCATGCCTGCAGACTGGCAGTCCATAATGAGCCGGGACCAGGTCCAACAGTCAGGCAGGAGGGTATGTTTTCCGGTCAAATCCCAGGATTGCCAGTGGGGCCTTATGTGCATGGAATGGGAGCGCCCCTTGCGGATCGATCAACAGACCATCGATGTCCTGCTGGCTGTCGGCCAGCAATTGGGCATGGCTCTTGAAAACATCCAGGCCATGCGCGATCTGACAGTTCAAAAAGACATGCTCCAGTCGGTCTTTGAAAGTATTTCAGATCCTTTGTTGATGATAGACAGCCGGGGACGCATTTTGATGACCAACCGTTCAGGTTACCAGTACGCCGCCACCAAGGAAGGCGATTCCCTCCTGCTTGACCCCCAATGGCACCAGCCCCTGGGGATCGGCCAAACCGCCGGGGGGAGGGAAAACGTAATCGAGACTTGCTTTCGCCTCCGCCGCCCGTGGTCCAAGAATATCGTCATGCCTGACCGCCGTTCTTTCAGGGTCAGTCTCTACCCGGTATCCGGTTACCAGGACCGCCATGATTGTGTGGTGATGTATCTGCGCGAAAACACGAATGAGAGACAGATGCTCGACAGGCTCCGGCGGGCCGAGAAGCTCAGTGCCGTGGGGCAGCTGGCAGCCGGGCTGGCCCATGAGATCAACAATCCCCTCGGAACTATCCAGTGTTATACGGACCTGCTTGCCTCCCAGATCACCGACCCCCAGTGCCGGGCCGATCTAGGCATCATCGCCAAGCATACCAGGCTGGCCCAGGAAGTTCTCGACGGCCTGTTGAACTTTGCCCGGCCCAAGGCCTGCGTGGACGATAAGTGTGACTTGAATGCCGTGATTGACAACGCCGTCAAGGTTTTCAACGTTCAATCGGGCGCCAAGGCGATCAGGCTGGAGATCGATCTGGCTGCCGAACTTCCCCCCATAAGGGGGGACGCCAATGCAATCGAACAGATACTTACAAACCTGTGGCTGAATGCCTTTGATGCGGTCCCGGACGAAGGTGGAGTGATAAGGATCGCTACCGCCCCGGCCCATGACAGGAACCAGGTTGTTCTCGAGGTGCGTGACAACGGCCCGGGGATCAAGCCTGAGGACATGGACCGGATTTTCGATCCATTCTTCACCACCAAGAAGATCGGCAAGGGAACAGGCCTGGGGCTGGCGGTGGTTTTCGGCATCCTGGAAGAACTTGAAGGGCGGATAGAGGTGGCCAGCGACGAGGGTGCGGTTTTTACGATCTACTTTCCCGTTTGGAACAAGACCAATGATGAATGCCAAGGTTAATATCCTGATAGTGGACGATGAGGACGATTTCCGCAAGGGTCTTTTGCGGATCATCGAATCCGGGCTCAAAGGCGTCACTTGCCTGGATGCCGCTTCGGGACAGGAGGCCCTTCGAAAGATAAAGACCGAAGCGGTGGCTGTCATGCTGACTGACCTGAGGATGCCGGCCATGAGCGGCATCGAGCTGCTTGAAAAGGCCCAGCTCCTGGCTCCCGATCTGACCACGGTGGTGATAACGGCCTATGGCACCATCGAGGATGCCGTCAGGGCCGTTAAGCTCGGCGCCTACGATTTCGTGACCAAACCGATTGAAAAGAACGCCCTGATTCATGTTCTGTCCAAAGCCATCGAGCGTCATAGCCTGCTGAGCGAAAACCGGAGACTGCAGGATAAAATCGCCGCCATGGGAAGCGACCATAAGATGATCGGCGAAAGTCCTTCCATGGAGCAGCTCTTGCGTAGCATAGCGGCCGTAGCCCCCACCGACTACACGGTCTTGATCAGGGGGGCCTCGGGGACGGGCAAGGAAGTCGCGGCGCGGATGATCCATCGTCTTTCATCCAGGTCAGCCAGACCCTTCATGTCCATCAACTGTCCCGCCATCCCTGAACCGCTCCTTGAAAGCGAATTGTTCGGGTACGTGCGCGGGGCCTTCACGGGTGCAGACAGAAATCACAAGGGACTGTTCGAGGTCGCGGCCGGGGGAAC
>JALVRI010000488.1 GCA_027031325.1 Desulfobacteraceae bacterium | reverse complement strand
CCGATGACCGCCAAGACGTCACCCTTGGCAACCGAGTCACCGGTGTCGAAGTTGATGGCCTTGACGGTGCCGCTGCAAGGTGCAGGCAAGGCGTTTTCCATTTTCATGGCTTCCAGGACCACCACCGTCTCTCCTTCGTTTACAGCATCGCCGACCTGTTTTTCGTAACGCACGATCATACCCGGCATGGGGGCGGTAAGTTCGGTGCCTTCAACAGAAGGTGCGGCCGGAGCAGCTTCGGCTTCCTTTTCCTCGGCCGCCGGGGCTTCTTCGGAAGGCTTGGCGGGTGCCGCCGGAGCAGCCGGAGCAGCGGGTGCGGCCGCAGCAGCGGGCACAGCCGGCATGGCCATCGGCTGGGGCATCACCGGAGCCGAGGCAAGCTGCTGGGCGTAGGCCAGCACCGGCGATCCGCCCACTTCGTCAACGCCGACCTCGAAGTACTCGTCATCGATGAACACGTTGAAGGTCCGCAGGTTTTCACTCTTTTCCGGCAAGTCCTTCTTCTTCTTTTCCACCAGCTCTCCGGCCAGGGCCTTTTTGACCAGTTCATCGCGTTTCTTGACTTCTTCCATGGTAATCGGCCTGACGCTTTCAGGCGGCTCTTCCTTGCCGTATTTCCACTTGAGGAACTTCTTTCCGGTAACCGGGTAAAGAGCGTAAATCAAAAGGTCGTCCATATCGACCGCCAGATCGCCGATCTCTTCCCTGGCCTTTGGCAGCTCGGGCTCCAGGACCTCGGCCGGCCGGCAGGTGATGGGCTCTTCGCCCCGCGGATAACCCTTGAGGGCCTTTTTCTGGACCTCGGGATCGATGGGTACGGCGGTCCTGCCGTAGAGACCGTAGCAAAGGTCCTTGACCTGGTCGGTGATCATCTTGTAGCGCTCGTTCTCGTCGTCGAACAGCACGTTGTTGACCGTCTGGATACCGACGATCTGGCTGGTGGGGGTAACCAGCGGAATCTGGCCCAGTTCCTTGCGCACCCGCGGCAGCTCCTTGTAAACCTCGTCTATCTTGTCCAGGGCGTCCAGCTCGCGCAACTGGTTGACCAGGTTGGAAAGCATACCGCCCGGTGTCTGGTGGAGCAGGACGTTGATGTCGATGATGGACATCTTGGAATCGTCCAGGAGGTGCTTGTACTTGGGCATGACCTCTTTTTCCAGTTTCTCGTTGATCCTGGCAAGCAGCTTGATATCGAAACCGGTGTCGCGGTTTGTGCCCAGCAAGGTCATTACCAGCGGCTCCAGGGCGGCATGGGAGGTGCGGTAAGCATAGGGAGACATGCAGGTATCGATGATGTCCACGCCGGCCTCAATAGCCTTCAGGTGGGTCATGGGCGACATGCCGGAGGTAAAGTGGCTGTGGAGATGGATGGGCGGCTTGACCGCCTCTTTGAGGGCCTTGACGATCTGGTAGGCGTCGTAGGGTGCCAGCAGGCCGGCCATGTCCTTGATACAGATACTGTCGGCTCCCATGGCCTCCAGATCCTTGGCCTTGTTGACGTAATACTCGAGGTTGTAGACTTCGCCACCCATGCGCGGTTCGGTCATGGTGTAACAGATACAGCCCTGGAAGTGCTTGCCGCACTTTTTGATCACCGGAACCACGGTTTCAAAGTTGCGGTAATCGTTGAGGGCATCGAAGGTACGGAAGATATCCATGCCGTTTTCGGCGGCCCGCTCGACAAAGGCCTCGGCCACGTCGTCGGCGTAGTTGCGGTAACCCACCAGGTTCTGGCCCCGCAGGAGCATGGAAAAAGGTGTCTTCTTGAAATAACGCTTGAGGGTGCGGATCCTTTCCCATGGATCTTCGTTCAGAAACCTGTGCATGGTGTCGAAGGTGGCCCCGCCCCAGGTCTCCACGGCCCAGAAACCGACTTCGTCCATCATTTCGGCCACCGGGATCATGTCCTCTGTCCGGCCCCGGGTGGCAAAAAGGGACTGGTGGCCGTCACGCAGGCTCAAGTCTTCGATTTTGACGGGGTTTTCGGCCTTGGGCCGATCCTTGCTGTAATTCATTTCGGTCATTTTGACTTGATCGTGTGCGCTCATTCTATGGCTCTCCTTGTATTGGTATTGGTTTGCTCGATCAGCGAAAAACGTTTCAGCGGCCAAAGGCCTTAAGCTGCATCAAGGTTCTGTTGTGCATCATTGCCTGGCGGCCGGAAAGCCCCCACAGGTTGGCGTAACCGGAGGGCCGCTGCGTTTTCTTGGGCGCCAGGTCGACCCCGGATGCCGCCAGGTAGATGGCTTCCTGCTCGGTCTGCAAATAGGCCGCAACGGCTGCAATGGCGGCGGCCAGCTTTTTCTCGTTGGCTTCCATGGATAATGTTCCTGTAGTTTGGAGTTTTTACGCTAAACCGTCTCCGGGCCTTTTTTTACACGGGAATGTTACCGTGTTTTTTGGGCGGTCTTTGTTCTCGCTTGGTACACAAAAGCTCCAGGGCTTCGATCAGGCGCGGCCGGGTATTCTGCGGTTGGATGACCGCGTCGATGTAACCCCTGCGGGCGGCACAGTACGGATTGGAAAAAAGTTGTTCGTACTCCTCGATCTTGGCCCGGCGCACGGCATCAGGATCGTCGGCGGCCTTGATTTCCTTGCGGTGGATTATGTTGGCCGCACCGGCCGCACCCATTACGGCGATCTCGGCCGTCGGCCAGGCCAGGGCGTAATCTGCTCCCAGGTCCTTGGAGCACATGGCCAGGTACGATCCGCCGTAATCCTTGCGGGTAACCAACAGCAGCTTGGGTACCGTGGCCTCGGAGTAGCACCAGAGCAGCTTGGCACCGTGGCGGATTATCCCCCCCCATTCCTGCTGGCTGCCGGGAAGGTATCCGGGCACATCGGCAATAGTCAGCATGGGGATATTGAAAGCGTCACAGAAACGGATGAAACGGGTGGCCTTGTCCGAAGCATCGATATCCAGGCAGCCGGCCAGGACCTGGGGCTGGTTGGCGATGATGCCGATGGTCCGGCCGTTGAGCCTTGCAAAAGCTACGATTATGTTCTTGGCATAATACTGGTGGGGCTCGAAAAACTCGCCGTCATCCACGATGGAAGCGATGACCTTTTTCATGTCGTAGGACTGGTTGGGATTATCAGGAACAATTTTATCCAGTTCGGGATCGGTTCGGCCCGGATCGTCCTGAGGTTCCGCCAGGGGTGGATCTTCCATGTTGTTGGACGGCAGGTAGGAAAGCAGCTTCTTGATCTGGTCCAGGGCGTCCTGGTCGTTTTCGCAAGCGAAATGGGCCACCCCGCTCTTTTCGTTGTGGGTCATGGCGCCGCCCAGCTCTTCGAAGGTAATCTCTTCGCCGGTGACCGACTTGATCACTTCCGGGCCGGTGATGAACATGTAGCTCGTGTTCTTGACCATGAAAATCCAGTCGGTCATTGCCGGGGAATAGACCGCCCCGCCGGCCGTAGGTCCCATGATGGCCGAAATCTGGGGTATCACCCCCGAGGCCAGTGAATTACGGTAAAAAATCTGGCCGTAACCGGAAAGAGCGTCCACCCCTTCCTGGATACGGGCACCGCCTGAATCGT
>JALVRI010000487.1 GCA_027031325.1 Desulfobacteraceae bacterium | reverse complement strand
AGTCCAAACGTAACGTGGTTGATCCCAACCTTTTGCTGGAGCAATACGGGGCAGATACAACCAGGCTTTTCTGCCTTTTTGCCGCTCCACCGGAACGGGACCTGGAATGGAGCGACCAGGGAGTTGAAGGTAGTGCCAGGTTTCTCAACCGTGTCTGGCGCCTGGTATTCAACTGGATGCCCCGGATAGAAAAAGTCGCTCCTTTCAGCGGAAGACCGCAGGAATTGTCAGGTGAACTGGAAAAGGTTTACCGGAAGACTCATCAAACCATCAACAAGGTGACCCGGGATATCGAGGACCGCTTTCATTTCAATACCGCCATCAGTGCGGTTATGGAGTTGGTAAACTTGCTTTATGGCATCCGACCCGGAGATAAGTTGGGACCCCAAGGGGCCGGGGTTATGCGTTTTGCCATCGAGAACGTTGTATTGTTGCTTGCTCCCATAGTGCCTCATTTTGCAGAGGAGATCTGGCAGGAGCTTGGCAAGCATACAAGTGTGCTGAACTCAGCCTGGCCGGAACACCGCAAAGAGGCCCTGACAGAGGACAAGGTGACCATAGTGGTCCAGGTAAACGGAAAACTGCGCAGCAGATTCGAAGCGCCCAAGGACCTTGCGGAGGAAAAATTGCGGCAGATGGCCCTCGAGGATGAAAAAGCCGCCAAGTTCACGGCCGGGAAAAAGATTCGCAAACTTATAGTAATAAAAAACAAGCTGGTCAACATCGTGGTTTAGCAGGCTTTTGAAAAGGGTGGCCATCTCAAGACCGGATTCGAGTATCCATGTCACCGCGATTCATTAAAATGTCGATGGGGGGGAGTATAATTCTGCTGGCCGGATTACTGCTGACCGGATGTGGATACAGGTTCTCCGGCAGTGGAACGATACCGGGCGGAGCCCGGACTCTGGCCGTGGAAGTCCCGCTCAATTCAACCGCCGAGACCGGCCTGGAAAACCTGGTTACACAGGCCCTGGTTGACGAGTTTACAAGGCGCAAACATCGCCTAGTTCCTGTCGGCCAAGCCGATGCCGTCCTGAGCGGGAAAATAGATAACCTGTGGCTTGAAACCGTAACCCATAGGGGCGGAAGCGTCTCCCAGGAACGGCGCGTAAAAGTCGCCCTTTCTCTTGAGCTCAGATCTGCAGCCGGGGATGAGCTATGGTCGTCGGGAACATTGACGGCTGACTGGACTTTCGACGTGGTCAACGGAGACAAGGCGGCCACGGAGGAAAATCGGCACAAAGCCCTGGAAGAGGTTGTCAGAAAGCTGGCTGAAAGCGCCTACTTGCGAATGACGGACCAATTTTGACGGCACCTGTCAGAACTACCGGCAAACCCGGCTGGGATCACCGCGGCGGCAAAGCAGGCGGTCCCGGCCATTGGCCGGGACCGTGATAATTTATGATTAAGGCCCTAATTCGGACGAGTTTCTGATCAGGCGGCGCTGGAATTGACCAGCTTGGAAAGGCGGGAAATTTTGCGCGCGGCAGTACGTTTGTGTAGTACGCCTTTCTTGGCGGCCTTGTCGATCGTTGATTTGGCAAGGTTGAGCTTTTCCACGAGCACCTGGCCGGTTTCTTCTCCAGCCGCAAGGCGGACATCCTTGACAACGTTCTTGACCCGGGTCCTGACTGCCTTGTTACGCAACCGCCGTTGTTGGTTTTGGCGGGCCCGCTTTAATGCTGATTTATGGTTTGCCAATGTTTTTCTCCTTTCATCAGGTATTGGGCTATTTCAAAAATGAGGATATATACAAACCATTGCCTGCCTTGTCAACAATGGAATTATATATCCGCTGCGGGAGCTGGGAATGAGCCAGGGGCCTGATCCGGACACCGAAAGGAGACAGGTCACCCGGGCTGCAGGTGTGGTTGGGTCCATGACCCTTGCCAGCCGCATCCTGGGTTACGCCCGGGACATGGTATTTGCCTACCTTTTCGGCACAACCATGGCAGCCGATGCTTTTATCGCCGCTTTCAGGGTTCCCAATCTGCTCCGCCGACTATTTGGGGAAGGATCCCTGAGCATGGCTTTCGTCCCGGTTTTCACGGGCTATCTTTCAGCCGGTGACAGGGATGAAGCCATGCGGTTTGCCCGCAGCACCTTCCATTTACTTGCCCTGGTCCTGCTGGTTGTGGCTTGCCTGGGTATTGCTGCCAGCCCCTGGATAGTACGATTCATGGCCTACGGCTTTACTTCCGATCCACAGAAATTCGACCTGACCGTGAAACTGACCCGGATCATGTTGCCGTATATCTGTTTTGTCGGCCTGGTCGCCCTGTGCATGGGGATTCTCAATTCACTGGGACACTTTGCTGCTCCGGCGGCGGCACCGGTAATGCTGAACCTGGCCATGATCGCTTCCGCGCTCGTTTTTGCCTGGGCCTCGGAATCGGTCCAGGTGCGGGTCACCGGCCTGGCGGTGGGGGTTTTGGCCGGCGGTGTGGCCCAGCTTGGACTCCAGTTGCCGTTTTTGATGAAACACAGGGTGGGACTTGGCCGGCCGGCACCCATTTTTCACCCCGGGCTCAAGAAGATAATAGCTCTCATGGGACCGGCGGTTTTCGGCGCCGCCGTTTACCAGATCAATATAGTGGTAAATACCCAGCTGGCTTCCCTGCTGACCGAGGGCAGTGTGGCCTATCTTTACTACGCCGACCGGATCGTCCAGTTTCCTCTGGGCATATTCGCCATCGCCACGGCGACCGCTGTATTGCCGAGCCTGTCCCAGCAGGCCTCGCGTAACGATCTGGAAGCCATGAAGGATACCTTCGGCCACGGTTTGAGGCTCGTCTTCTTTGCGGTTCTGCCCTCGCTGGTGGGTCTGGTGGTTCTGAGAGAAGCAATCGTGGCGGCTCTTTTCAGACACGGAGTATTCGACCTGGAAAGCACCCGGAAGACGGCTGAAGCCCTTTTCTACTACGCCCTCGGACTATGGGCCTTTTCTGCGGTCAGGATCCTGCTCAACTTTTTTTATGCCCTCCAGGATACGCGGAGCCCGGTCAAAGCGGCTTCGATTTCAATCGCCGCCAACATCATCTTGGGCCTGGCGCTCATGGGCCCCATGGGGCACAGGGGACTTGCCCTGGCGACTTCTCTGGCCAGCATGGTCAATTTGGTTCTGCTGGTAATCTGGTTGCGCCGCAAGCTCGGTCCCCTGGGGGGAATACGCCTGGTAAAAGAAGTGTCCAAAAGCGCGGCCTGTGCCGTCATGATGGGCGTGGTAGTCATGATTGTGGCCGCTGTCTGGCCGCCTATGGAATGTAACGGCCGCTTGGGACTTACCTTGCGTCTTATGGGTTGCATAATGGCCGGTGTCGGCGTATATTGCGGCTTAGCGTACTTGTTTAAACTTGAAGAGCTGCGGGCAATGGCCGAAACTTTCTTGAGGCGTAAAGGACGCGGGCGGTGACCAGACGACAGAAAATAATCTTGTCGCTTGCCGTAATCGGGTTGTTTCACTTCCTTTTGGTTATTGTCTTTGGAGACAACGGTCTGGTGGAGCTGAGCCGCAAGCGTAGCCACAGGGATCAGCTGGTTGAGGTCAACCGG
>JALVRI010000486.1 GCA_027031325.1 Desulfobacteraceae bacterium | reverse complement strand
CTGAGGCCGGCCATGGCCTGCCGGCCGGGCAGGTTGAAAGCCGGACTTTGCAAAACGCCTTTGTAAAGTAGTTCCCAGGCGACCGAAGGTTCCGGCAGCCCGAGTTCGGTGGCCTTGAAAGTCCTGTCGCCACGGCAGTGACGCTGGAGGAATTCACCTACCCGGCGTTGGACGCGAATGGTGTTTGCCCAGCGGATATTTACCAGCCAGAATCCGTTTTCCGGCCTGAAGCGCAAACCCGGTGATACCGACAGGTCGAACTCGGGCCAGGATTTTTTTTGAACCATTCCGATGGCCTTTGCCAGTTGTTGCGGGCCGGGTTTTATTTCGGCGGGCGAGCCCATGAGGGGATCGGCCGCCGTCATGGAGCCGTTGTGTCCCAGGGCCGACATGCGGCAACCGCTCAAGCACAACTTTTCCCAGGGACACTTCCGGCAGGCTGAATGACGGAAACCTGCCTTGTGCCAGGTGTGCATCTTCCGGTAAGCGGCGGCAATGCCGATTTCAAACACGTTTCCGTAACCCTTTGCCTCGTGGACGCAGCAATGGGCCGTACCGTCGGCGTTGATGCTCATCCTGTGGCCGGCCTGGGCCGGGCAGCCCCGGCCGACAAAATCGCTGTATTTCACCAGGTCCTTCAGGAAGCAGAGGGGGTAACCCACAAGGGACCCAATCATGATGCCGGTTTCATCCCGGGCGGCAATGAGCTGGTCCAGGCTGTGTCGAATCTGCTCAGGATGGAGCCGGAATACCTGCTGGTCCAGACCTTTGGGAGGGTTGACCGGTGGGACCACCCTGGTGGCGAAAATTTTCTGGCAACCAAGCCGGTGGGCCAAAAGGGCTGTCTCGTAAACCTGGTCCATGTTTTCACGGTTCAGGATCATATTGGCGCTGACCCGGATGCCGGCCTTGCGGGCGGCCGTGATGCCGGCCACGATCCGGCCATGGGCGCCTTTCACCTGGACCAGGGCGTCGTTGATGACCGGGTCGAATGAGTTCAGGCTGGTCAGGATGTGGTCGACACCTGCCCGGCGGAGGCGCTCCAGGCGTTGAGGGGTGGCTGTCATGAGGTTGGAATTTACCGAGATCGATATACCCGATCCTTGCAGCCTTTCACAGGCGTGAACCAAAACCCGAAAATTGGAAAAAGGTTCACCGCCGCTCAAAACCACGTGAAATACGCCGGAGTTTGCCATCATTTCCACCAGGGTGTCGATTTGCCGGCAGGTCATAGATGTTGTCCGCTGGTGGTCCGGTCGCCAGAAATTATAGCAGTGGCGACAATTGGCGTTGCATTTGTCTGTAATTTCGAGATTGATGGTTGTCGGCGCCGAAAATAGCGTGCCGTGGATTGTATCCCCCATTGGCTCCCCGTCCTTTCACCCCGGATTATGCACTTCAAATGCCTGTGCCCGCCCTCCGCCTCGCATCTTCGCCAAAATCGCGAGCTGCAAAATCCGGGTTCACCGGTTCCAGGTCACGGCCTTGGCAGATGGATATCGGCCTGGATCCGCAAATGAGGGTAGCAAAAGCCATACCACCGGCTGACTGCTTGTTGGTTTGATAAATTTCAAATAGTTATGGGTTTATGGAATTGCTTTCGAACCGGACGGTCAATTTTTTGACTGGGAAAGGGCTGAAGGGTTGGCAGGGTGAACTTGAGGGGAGACCTCCGTGATCAATCCTTTTTGGAGTTCAGGGAGCCGATTACCCTCGAGGCGGCTGTCAGGGAGGTGGCCACCAGGTAGGCAATCAGGCCGCCCCAGAGAAGCTCCTGGCCCAGGGATGGGAATATCGCCAGTGCCAGGGACCAGCTCAGAAGGAAGATAACCCTGGGGGCCCTTTCCATTATTCCTCCGGGGGTTTTGAGGTCGAGTGACTCGGCCCGCGCCTTGGCATAACTGATCAGCAAGGTGGAGCCGATAGAAAGCATTATGAGCAGCCCGGCGGCCAATGGGTGTTGTCCCGGCCAGAAAAGGACCCAAAACCCCATGAGGTAGAAAACATCTGCCAGGCGGTCCATGCAGGAATCCAGAAAAGCCCCGGCCAGAGTGCTTTGCTGCCATTTGCGGGCTACCAGGCCATCCAGGGAGTCGGCCAGGGAAGATACCAGGATAACAGCCCCGCCGGCCAGGGGATGAAGCAGGAAACCCGCTGGGGCCAGGACCGCTACCAGCGGGCCGGCCACGGTGAGGTGATGGGGTTTGATTTTCCATCTTTTCAGAATTGGCAGGATAAAGCTTTCGAGCCAGGCATAGTACAGCCTGGCGATGGTACTGTTGCGCAGGTCCATGGCGACTTTTCAACCCGGATTTTGCAGCCGGCGAGTCTGGCGAAGATGCGAGGCGGAGGGCAGGCACAGGCGTTTGAAGTGCATAATCCGAGTTTATTCCTCCACTTGGGCAATACTACAACATCTTGGAAAAGTGACAATATAATCTGTTTCGAATGCGAATGCAAAAAAAATCCTCAAGTCCTGCGCCCGGAAGCCGATGAAGGAAGCAGGAGGAACAGGAAAATGGAAATACTGGTGGGTAAAACGGCCCCGGTGCACGACGGCACCGGCCAGAAAAACAGGCGCCGCCAACGGAAAAAGCCCACCCGGCAAGGCAGCCCCCGGCGAGCTGCCTCTTCCGGCCGCTTTTCGCCGTCTGTCATCGTTCACTTGTCAGGGCGCAAGCGCAAGAAGGCAGAAAGTGGCGCCGCCTAAAGAGGGTGAAAAGATTTTGCTTGCCTGTTGGCCAGTATGCGGGCATGCAGCCGTTGGGCCCTGAGGCAAAACGCTTCCAGCTTGGCCTCGATAAGTTGTGGAAAAGCCGAGCCATCGCTTTCTATGGCCAAAAAGGGCAGGTGCGTTTCCCCTTCCAGTATGCGGGACAGTTTGTATCGGTTTCCGTCCGTTCTCATCTTGTCTTCAGCCGTCATAGTTTCGTTCAAAATGGCCTCTGAAAGCCGGTTGGGCATACACCCGAACGGCCCGATGGCTATGACTCCGGCCGCCGGGGTCACCACTTCCTTCAGGGCACTGCCGATGGTCAGGATGGCCTCCCCTCCCAGCCGGGCAGAGAGATAGGGCTTCGCAGTCTCGATTATTTCGTCCACTTTCACCGGTTCTATGGGTACCAGGCCACAGCGGGCAAGGGTTGCTTTCAATTGCCGTTCATCCTTGATCATCATCCGGTGTTTCAGGCGATCCCTGATCTTTTGGGAAATGGTACGGGGGGTATCCGAAAGACCGTTGATGATGATATGATCCGAATAGTGAATCCATTCGGCAATCGGTGCGCAGATCACGGCAAAGCCTTTTTCGGCCAGTCTCTCGGTCAGGTGGCGGCGCGACAGGTCCTCGCGGCGAACGAAAATTTCACCCACCAGGGCGATCAGGGGAACCATGGCCGGCGGCTTTTTGAGGGGAATTTCAGAAAGCTCCGCGGCGCATTGGGACAAGGTTGACAGGAGGCCGTTCCAGTTGCCTTCTTCCAGGCTCTGCAGCACTTTTTGCCACTGCCGATGGAATATTTCCATGGCCCGGTCCGGCCGGCGGGCATTTGCCA
>JALVRI010000485.1 GCA_027031325.1 Desulfobacteraceae bacterium | reverse complement strand
GGGTCCTGGAACCGGAATCCCTGGCCAGAGCCATTCAGGACGAAGCACAGGCCATCTGCCGGGTCTACCGGTCCCCATGATTTTCTTTGCCCCGAGATTTTTCCAAAAAGGCAAGTACCACCGATGAAACTGAAATCGAAACTACCTGACGTTGGCATTACCATCTTCACCATCATGAGCAAGCTGGCGGCCGATACGGGGGCGGTAAACCTTTCCCAGGGTTTCCCGGACTTCGATGTCGCCCCCCGGCTGGTCGAACTTGTCAATACCCACATGAAGGCCGGACGTAACCAGTATGCTCCCATGCAGGGAGTGGAGGTTTTGCGCCAGGCCCTGGCCTCCAAGACCGAAAAACTATACGGAGCGGCCATCGATCCCGACACCCAGATCACCATCACTTCCGGAGCCACCGAAGCCCTCTATTCAGCCATCACGGCCCTGGTTCACCCCGGAGATGAAGTCATGGTGATCGAACCGGCCTTTGATTCCTATGTTCCGGCCATATTGCTCAACCAGGGAATCCCGGTTTTCTCCAAGCTCACCTGGCCGGAATACGGTATTGATTGGGACCAGGTGCTTGACAGGGTGGGTCCCAAAACCAGGGCCATCATCCTCAACTCACCCCATAACCCCACCGGGACGGTCCTGGGCAGCCAGGACATAGAAGCCCTCAGGCTGCTGGTATCCCGCAACGACCTGTTCATAATCAGCGACGAGGTATACGAACATATCATTTTCGACGGCCGGCCACATCACAGCATGCTGCGCTACCCCGAGCTGGCCCGGCGGAGCCTGGTGATAAGCTCCTTCGGCAAGACTTACCACACCACCGGCTGGAAGATAGGATACTGTATAGCCCCACCGGAGCTGACGGCGGAATTTCAGAAGGTACACCAGTTCCTGACTTTTGCTTCCAATACTCCGATCCAGTACGCTTATGCCGACATCCTCACAAAACCCCGGCTGTACCTCGAGCTGGGTTCTTTTTACCAGCGCAAAAGGGATCTTTTCCTGGAATTGATCGCTGACTCGCGTTTTACCGCCCTCCAGTGCCGGGGCACATATTTCATAATGCTCGACTACTCGAAAATCACTTCCGAGGCCGATATTGACTTTGCCCGCCGGATGACCAGGCAATACGGGGTTGCCGCCATTCCACCCTCTGTTTTCTACCACGATGGGACCGACAACAAGGTCTTACGTTTCTGTTTCGCCAAGAAAGATCAAACCCTGCAAGAGGCTGCCGAGAAACTATGCAAGATCTGAAAGTCACCCTTGTCCAGACCTCCCTCTTCTGGGAAGATATCGAGGCCAACCTGGAGATGTTCGACGCCAAGCTTGACCGCCTGGCATCACCAACAGACCTGATCATCCTGCCGGAGATGTTTTCGACCGGCTTCAGCATGCATCCCCAAAAGCTGGCCGAAACCATGGACGGCCGGGCCGTAAGCTGGGCCAGGGCAAAAGCCAGGTCCATGGGGGTTGTCATCACCGGCAGCCTCATGATCAAGGAAGGCGACGCCTTCTACAACCGCTTGATATGGGTCCGGCCCGACGGCGGCCTGGCAACCTACGACAAAAAACACCTTTTTCGCTATGCCGGCGAGCACAAGGTATACCGGCCCGGGGAAAGGCTTCTGACCGTGGGCCTCAAGGGTTGGAAAATCAGGCCTTTCATCTGCTATGATTTGCGTTTTCCGCTTTGGACCCGTAACTTCGACAACGCTTACGACCTGGCGATCTTCGTGGCCAATTGGCCGGAACGCCGCTCAGCCCACTGGCGCAGCCTGTTGCCAGCACGGGCCATCGAGAACCAGGCTTACGTTATCGGTGTAAACCGCATCGGCAATGACGGTAACGGATACTACCACAGCGGCGATTCGGCGGTCATCAATCCTGCCGGACGTATGCTCTTTACCATCGGTCACGCCCCTTGCACCAGGACGATCAAGCTTTCAGCAGCGGCGGTGACTGAATACCGAAAAGGTTTCCCGGCCTGGCAGGATGCCGACAAGGATTTGGCCGACCTGCCCTGCTCCCCCTCTTGCCTGCCTCCACAAAGTGATTAAATTACAGGCGTCCGACCCGCAGCTCCATGACAGTGCCTTGACTCCCGGCCCCGGCAGCCTGTTGTAACAGGCATGATCCGGGATGATAGCTGCTTGGCAAAGACGGTCTTCAACGACTTGGGACGATGATTTGTACCCGTCAACAAGACCATGGGGGAGGCAAATATGCGCATAGGAATCATCTCCACCTATCCTCCAATCGAATGCGGAATTGCAACCTATACCCAGTACCTCAGCGACGCCTTGCGCCAGCAACAAAATGATGTATACATAGTCTCCCACCTGGGCGGCAGCGGCCCCCAGGTTTTTCCGGCCTTCGACTACGAAGACGGCGACCTAGCCGACAAGGCATTCCGGGTGATGGTCCGGCTAACACCCGACGTGGTCCATATCCAGCACGAGTTCGGGCTGTTCGGCAAGCATTTCGGTATTGCCGTAATACCCTTGATAATGCAGTTCAGGATGGCCGGGATCCCCGTGGTTACCACCCTTCACACGGTCTACCGGGAAATTAGCCGCGAACACCGGGTGATCATCGAGTCCATCTGTGCCAACAGTGACCGGGTAATCGTGCACGAACCTTACCAGGTCCAGACCCTGGCAAACAACCTGGCAGCGGCGATGGCGGACAAGGTGGTCCGCATCCCCCACGGCGCAAGATTGGTCGAACCTGTGCCCAACGCCAAAAAGAGGTTGGGCCTGCCGGAAGATCGCAAGATAATCCTGATCATAGGCTACTTCCGGCCCTCCAAGAATTTCGAGCTGGTGGTCGATATCTTCCCGCAAATCGTACGCCGCTGCCCGGAGGCAGTTCTGGTGGTTGCCGGCAAGACCAGGGGTACGGAACACAAGGCCTACCGTAATTATCTTTTCGACAAGATAGCCCGCTCCGAGTTCAAGGATCAAATCTACATTATCCGGGGCCAGCTTCCCCAGGATATCTTCGATACCATCATCTCGGCTTCGGATGTGGTTATTCTGCCATACAACATATCTTCCCAAAGCGGCATCCTGGCCCATTGCTTTTCTTTCGGCAAGCCGGTTGTTACGAGCACCACCGAGGCCATGCGCCAAACTCTCTCCGAAACAGGCACCGGAATTACCTGTGACAGTCACGCGGATTACGTGGATGCGGTTGTCAAACTGCTGCACGACAGGCAATTGGCCGGCGACCTTTCAAAAAATGCCCGCGAATATGTCCGCAAGCAAATATCGTGGCCACTTGTTGCCCGCCAACACCTTGAACTTTATTCCGCGGTAATGGATATACCCAGGATCGAATCCAATATTATTCTCGTCGACTGAAAGGAGGAAAGGATATGCCGAAACCTGTCTTCCCTTTCACAAGATACGGGCACAATCCCATCCTGACCAGGCAGCATGTTCCTTATTCCTGCAACACGGTATTCAATGCCGCGGCCTGCAAGTTCGACGGCCAATATCTGCTTATATTGCGGATCGAAGACCAGGGCGGAAAAAGCCACCTGACCCTGGCACGCTCGCGGGATGGATACAGCTTCGTGATCGACGATAAGCCCTGGATAAAGCCATCGTCCGATCCTGAGTACGAGCCCTACGAACGGTACGGCATTGAGGATCCGCGGGTAACGCAGATAGGAGATGAGTACTACCTTACCTATACCGCTTTCGGCCCCTACGGACCGAGAGTAGCCATTGGAAAAACAAGGGATTTTGTCTCCTTCGAGCGTATCTGCCTGGCAACCGAGGTCGATAACAAGGACGCCGTCCTTTTCCCGGAAAAGATAGAATCCTCCTACGTGATGCTGGATCGTCCCTCGGGCCTGGGAAAAAGTGAAGGTTCCATCTGGATCACTTATTCACCGGACCTGATCCACTGGGGAAGGGCCCGGGCCTTGCTGACTCCCGAGCCGGGATGGGGTAATTCGCGCCTTGGCATCTGTACCCCGCCGGTTAAAACCAAGGACGGCTGGCTGGCATTGTACCATGGAGTGCGCGAAACAGCCGGGGGCAAGATCTACCGCATCGGGGCCATCCTGCTGGACCTTCAAAACCCTGAAAAAGTAATCGGTTATTCTCCCTATTTCATCTTCGGTCCTGAGGAAATCTACGAACGGGTTGGCGATGTTCCCAATGTTATTTTTCCCTGCGGCCTGATATGCGAAGATGACGGTAGTATCAAGCTCTACTATGGGGCGGCTGACACATGTATTGCAGTGGCTGAGGCCGAACTTGAAGAACTGGTCAAGATATGCCTTGACCACAGGTGCTGAAACCATATAATTCCCAGTTCCACATACAACTTTCCGGCAAGCAGCCATCTCAGCTGTATCTTTTCCACCGGGAGGCTTTTTGGGGACTGTAATCTATGAGCTCAAGCGGCCGGAAGTAAAATATCCCGTCAACACGCCGGGCTTCTTCTGCCATAGCAGGTTACTTTCCCTTATTGTGCGCAGGAATTCGATCTTTTCCGTCAAGCTGTGACTCTATGAAAAAGCCGGGTTAACATCAAGTCAGGACGACTTCCGCTTAAGTTGATTTAGCGTTAACCTTAAATCCGGAAATAAGATTTTTTAAATCCTCACTCATTCTTGATAATTCTTTTACACCCGTGCTTACCTGTTCGCTGACCGATTTTATCTCATTACTGCTTTGCTTAACTTCAGTAACATCGGCGACGATCATATCAGTGGCGGTTGCCACCTGGGTGACATTTTGTGCCATATCGTTAATGCCGCCTGCCGCCTGCGATATATTAGAGGCGATATCTTCTGTTGTAACAGACTGTTCTTCAACGGCTGATGCAATGCTTGTTACAATTTGATTTACATTGTCGATTATATTGTCAATATTGGATATTTCTGAAATTGTTTCATCGCTCGATGATTGAATTGTGCTGATTTTGCGTCGGATTTCTTCAGTAGCCGAGTTGGTTTGCGCAGCTAATTCTTTTACTTCGTTAGCCACAACCGCAAAACCTTTTCCGGCTTCGCCTGCACGAGCGGCCTCAATTGTGGCGTTCAAAGCCAATAACTTGGTTTGGTCGGCTATATCAAGGATAGCATCTACAACTTTACCGATATCCTGCGCCGACGCTCCTAATCCGTTTACTTTCTTCAAAGCTATTTTAACCGCGTTTACAGCATCTTCCGTTATTTTTTGCGCGTTACTGGTGTTCTGTGAAATCTCGGAAACAGTCGCCGTCATCTCTTCCGTTGAAGAAGCGACAACATTTATATTTGTGGAAGATTGTTCAGCCGTAACGGAAATCGTGGACATATTTTCATTTATTTCTTCGGTGGCGGAGGCAACGGTATTCGTCTTTTCGCTCATATCATCACTGTAGGAAAGCAGTTGATCCGATATTTCCGAAAATTCGGTGGCGGATCCGGCAAGCGTTGATACATTGTCGGTCATTTCCATGACCATTTCGCGAAGCTTCAGGCTCATTTTATCCAGGGCGTCAGCAAGCCTACCTATTTCGTCCCGCCTGTTCATATTCAGCTCATGGGTCAAATCGCCGCTTTCAATAGCCTGTGCCAGCTCAACGCCTTTTTGCAAGGGCACGGTAATATGTTTGCTGAGAAAAATTCCAATGCCGAAAGCTAAAATAAAACCAATCAAAACAAAGATGATGATTTCCATATCTGCCCCGGATTTTATTTTCTGGGCCTCCAACGTTTTCGCGCCGGTCATCCTTTGAACTCTGTTTCCGATTTCTTTGAATATTTTCACCAGTTGCGCCATTTGCCCCCTGGTCTCTTTATTAAAATATGCCAGCGCTTCCCGTCGGGATTCCAGGCTGGGGCCCAACAATTTATCTATCACCTCGGCGGACTGGTGAAATTTTTTGTGCGGCCCTTCAATTTTTTTGAACAGCGCTTTTAATTCAGGCAGTTTTGCCTCCAGTTCTTTACGTTCTTTGCCGTACAGCATTCTACCGGTGCTGCAGGTGTGGTCGTCGCGTCCGACGCTCAAACGCGTTACCGACAAATCATCTATTTCTTCAAGCACCTTCTGCATCCAGTATAAATGGGCGATTTCCCGTTTCAGCATTTCGGCTTTTACCGATTCGTAATATTTCATATCGAAGGCGGCTTCAGTCGTTTTAGAAATACCGTTATAGCCGACATAGCCAACAATAGCTAAAAGCAAGGCGGCTATTAAGAAAGAGCCAATAATTTTTTTTCCGATTTCAATGTTTTGTAAAGCCATATTACCCTACCTTTTACAGGCTTGCGCCGGCCAAGGTCACCGGAACCCGGGCCGGGGGATTGTGTGCTACCCCCAGCACGGCTCCTTTCCTTGCGAGCCAGCCTGAAGGTAAACTACAGAAAAAAGAATACACTAACCATATTTTCGACGATGATTATAAAAACTTTAGCGGAAAGAACGTCACCACCAATGCCGGCCTGGTCACTGTGGCCCATACCATGGGGAGATACGCTGGATACCGTCTATGCCGAGCCGGCAGGGCGCAGGGGTTCGGCTGCAAAATGCGGGTTTAACCTGTTTTCCGGTCCATGGTAGATATTCATCCCTTGACGACCGGAAGCCGGATAGAGGTCAGCGGTTTTATCATGCCTATTTGTCCTGCAGTACGCTCCTTATTTTTTGAGTCAATGCAACAGGCGTGATTGGTTTGGAAATGTAATTGATTCCCTCTTCAAGCACACCATGATGGGCAATGATGTTCTCTGTGTAGCCGGACATGAAAATCACCTTGATCTCCGGCCTTTCTTTTCTGATCGTTTCTGCAAGTTCTTTGCCGCTCATAGCAGGCATAACAACATCCGTTAGTAAGAGGTGGACTTCACCGTCATATTCACGAAGCAGATCAATTGCATCTTTACCGGAAGCGGCCTGTAAGCATTTGTATCCAAGCGGCTTCAGTGTTTCAACAATAAGTTGACAAATGGATGTATTGTCATCGACAATCAGTATTGTTTCGTTTCCCTGTGATAACGCCTTGGCAGTATGTTTACTTTCTTCTTCTTCCGCAATTTTCTTACTGGCAGGTAAGTATATTTTAAATGTTGTCCCCCCGTTTTGTTCACTGTATGCGTAAATATAACCATCGTGCTGCTTAACGATACCATACACGGTCGCCAGGCCGAGACCGGTTCCTTTGCCCCGCTCCTTGGTCGTGAAAAATGGGTCGAATATTCTTGACAGAACTTCTTTATCCATGCCTTCTCCGGTATCGCTGATAGCCATTAAAACGTATCGCCCCGGTTTGACCTCCGTATGTTTGTCCACATAGTGCTTGTCAAGCTGAATTTCCGCGGTTTCAATTATTATTTCTCCCCCGCCCGGCATGGCATCTTTGGCGTTGACTATCAGGTTCAAAATAACCTGCTCGATTTGACCAGGGTCGGCCTCGACAGTGCAGCTTTCCTGGGAAAGATAAGTCGTAATGACTATGTCTTCGCCTACTATTTTACCCAAAATTCTTAAAAAATCGCGTATGATTGTATTTATGGAGATGACCTTCTTTTCCAGAACCTGGTTGCGGCTGAAGGCCAGCAATTGCCGCGTCAGGCTGGCGGCTTTGCTCCCGGCCTCGTGTATACGCTTGATTTTTTCGCACGTTGGGTCATTGGGGGAGATCTCAGCAAGCAGCAGATCGGAATAACCTATAATCACGCTTAAAACATTGTTGAAATCATGGGCGACACCACCGGCAAGCCGGCCGATGGATTCCATCTTCTGGACCTGTCGGATTTGCTGTTCCAGCTTGATCTTTTCCGATGTCTCGTGTTCAAGTCTCCGGTAGGCTTCGATGGCCTTGCGGTACATGAAATTGATGGCATCCACCGTACTTGCAAGCTCATCATTTTGGGTATGCTTGTTTATGGGACGATCCAATGTCAAAGGCTCCTGCTGCTTTTCAAATGTGATGCGCCTGGTATAGCGCTGTATCGTAATCAAGTGCCTGGAGACAAGATTCCAGAAAATGTAAATGATGCAAAAAGAGATAATAGACATCAGTAGCAGGCTCTGAAAAAGGGTGATCATGATCGAAGATTCAGCTTCCCTGAAAGCTGACGTTTTCGAAGTCGCAACCGTAAGCTTTCCAAGCAAGATGTTCCTATCTGATTCCTTGTGATACAGGGAAGTAGTTTTCAGGATATTATTATCAATGTCCAGCTTTCCTTTACTGACTATGGTCTTTCCTTTTTCATCGGTGATTTGGACGAATTCAACATCGCTATAGGCCAAGAAACCCTGCATGGCGAGATTCAGTAAGCGAGTATCCAGTATCCACAAACTCTCTTCTATGAAAGGCTTACTGCTTGCTACAATGTTGTCCAGTTCCCTTTTAAGAAAAGCCGCCCTGTCCTGGTACAGCTGATACGATATGATGAAGGAGAGCGCCAGGGCCATTATTACCCCAATCAATGCCACATAGAGTGCAAAACGCCTCCCGATTTTACTCTTCAGCCACTCTGGTTTTACTGCTTTTTTCATCTTGGATCACCAGCATCACCATGTTGTGACAATTGCGCCCCTTCGATAATATGTTGGATGGTTCCGTCCATCTTCATCTGATGAAGGGTCTTGTTGAAATCTTCGATAATCTTGACAAAAGGTGAACCTTTTCTGACAAGAAGACGGAAAGCGATCGTTTTCAGAGGGTATGGATTGGCTATTATGCTTTTATAACCTTCTGAAAATGAGTTTCCCTCCTTTATCTTCTTTCTAATAAAGGCTGCCCCGGTGAAACTATTTGCAATAAAAACATCCACACGCCCATTGATGAGCATATTGAAAGCGCTATCCATATCCGGGACCCATCTTATGTCGAATCCTTTCAAAATTTCCTTCGTCCATCCGGAACCGATTGTTTCAACCAGCTTAAATGGCCGAATTTCTTTTAATGATCGAATAGCCATTATTTCATTGATACGTGGATTATTTCTGTTGACAAATATGTGTTCACATACAAGGAGAATGGGATCGGATCCAATGAAAAACTTTCTTCTCGCGTCAGTAAGAACGGTAACCATGCCGTCGGCTTTGCCATGAGCTACGATTTTTTGCGCGCGGACCCAGGGGTAGACTTCTACTTTGAGGGGAATATCCAGGCGTCTAAACGCCTCTGTTACTATCTCGTAAAAGATACCCGCAGGCTTTCCGTCTGCTCCACGATACATCAGTGGCGGATAATCCTCATCGTCAACCCAATGAAAAGCCTTTATGTCGCCTGCATCGGCAGAGTTGGGCATCAATACGAGCGCCAGCAATGAGCAGATCAGTATCTGCATGATAAACTTTCTTTGCAATCCGCTTTCAACTGTGTACATTGATTTTTTTGTCCCCCCACACCCGAAATTTACCGCCCTTTAAACCCATAAATGTATTTTTGATTCGTTTCTGTGGCAGGTACAGAGGAAGAAAGCACAGCAGGAATAAAAACGACAACGGGGAAAATCCAGGATTACTTCGACACAAAATATTCTTTGTTATGGGTCTAAGTATTTATTTCTCCTTCATCAATAGAATAATTTACATTACCATTATCCCGGCTTATGCACTTAAAATACCTTATAAAAGTAATTGCGTGAAGTCGATCCGCATGCCGGGAAACCATGCCGCTGTATCATCAACTCCACCGCGAAAGTCAAATCGGGCCGGAACATAAAGACCAACCCGCTCCTGTCCTTTGGGCTGGTCTTTGCTTGCCTGGACCATGTCTTCGTCGGTGTTGAATGCGTCTTTTGCCGGCATTGGCCGGCTGCCCTGTACGCCCGGCACCAGATCGACTTTTTCCTTGATCTTGCATTATACATGAAAGCCGGCCATGGTGGCAAAACCAAAAATTATCAAATCGATTCCTGAAAGCCGGCATGCCGGCCATGGGCCGACGGCTTTTCCACCAGCCTGCGCCCACGGCGGCCGGGCGGCGGCGACATGCGAGCCGCTCAGGCGCCGAATGCATATCGCCAGGCGCTCTGCAAAGCCGGTTGCGCGCATTCAAGGCCCTAATTTCCAATACAAACCTGGTGCGGGTCAACAAAAAATTGTCTCATCAATAAAACCCAAATCATGTGGCTACCGCCAAGGAGCCTGGCGATGTGCAACGGTACTAATACATCAGGAAAGCAGCAGACCGGATTTTACAGCAATGCAGTTCATCACGCAGGAGCCGGGTCTTTCGAGAACGACCATCAAAAAGCCCTCAATTCAACTCACATCTGGCACTGATTCACATCTGGGTGGATAAGGTCAAAGACATGCCGAAAAATCAGTTGATCTCTGTAGATGTTTGCTACCGAAAGCCATCTAGAGGTTCACCTGAGAAGCAACCTGCAAGCATGTAGGCGTGTTGCAAAGCCTCCGTATGCTTATTTCCCGGCATGTACCTTGCGTAAAACAACGCTCAGGATTCCGATACCGACAGGTGGGACGGGTCATTGAATCGAGTAGGGTGAGACCGGATCATGAATCCGATCTCATCCCTCTCACAGAACCGCACGTACGGGCCTCGTATACGGCTCCTGTTTATTCTTATCCCCGTCGGATCGGGGGCAGC
>JALVRI010000484.1 GCA_027031325.1 Desulfobacteraceae bacterium | reverse complement strand
GAGGCTGAAAAATTCAGCCTGGGCAAGCGGGAAGGCAGTGAGCAGGATTTTGATACGGCCCAGGCGTTTGAAGGCCGTGAAATAATAATCGACTAAGTTGCGGCAAGCAGGGGCCGAACAAGAGGAGAGTATCCATGTCTAAGCCGAGGCCGGTCATGCTGATGATCCTGGATGGATGGGGATTGGGGCCGGAAACCAGCACCAATGCAGTCTTTATGGCCAAAACTCCGAACCTGGACCGCCTGGCCGGTCAGTATCCTGTTTCCCGGCTGAAAACCTCGGGCCGGGCGGTTGGATTGCCCGATGGAATCATGGGTAATTCCGAGGTGGGCCACCTCAACCTGGGAGCGGGCCGGGTGGTATACCAGGACCTGTTGCGGATCGACATGGCCATAGAGGACGGCAGTTTCTTTGAAAACCAGGTCTTGGTTGAACTGGTCGACAAGCTGGCTGTAAGCGGAGGGAGGCTCCATCTCATGGGACTGGTATCAGACGGCGGCGTTCACAGTCAATTCAGCCACCTGCTGGCATTGCTCGAGCTTGCCCGCCGGCGGGGACTGCGCCAGGTCTACATCCATGCCATCCTTGACGGGCGTGACACCCCTCCTACCAACGGGGCGGCTTACCTTGAAAAGCTGTCCGCCGAGGCGGATGCGATCGGTGTAGGAAAGATAGCGACCGTATGTGGCCGTTTCTGGGCCATGGACCGGGATACACGCTGGGATCGCATCGAGCGCGCCTATGACCTTTACACCCTGGGCCAGGGGCAACTGGTCCGGGATCCTGTTGAAGCCGTCAGACAGTCCTATCAAAAGGATGAAACCGATGAATTCATCCAGCCCATGGCCGTCAGCTCTCCCGACGGCTCTCCCCTGGCAGTCGTCCAGGACGGCGACGGAATAATATTTTTCAATTTCCGGGCCGACCGGGCCAGGGAGATCACCCGCGCATTTACCTCCGAAAAATTCGATTTCTTCCCGCGCAAACGCAAACCCAAGCTGGCCGGCTACGTCTGCATGACCATCTACGACGAGCAATTCAGCCTGCCAATCGCATTTCCCCCCGAACACCTGGAAGATATCCTGGCAGAGGTTGTCAGCCGCCAGGGCTTGCGCCAGCTGAGGATAGCGGAGACGGAAAAATACGCCCATGTTACCTATTTTTTTAACGGTGGGGAGGAGACCCCCTTTGACGGGGAAGACCGTTGCCTGATTCCCTCTCCGCGCCAGGTGGCGACTTACGACCAAAAACCTGAAATGAGTGCCCGCCAAGTGACCGACGAGGTTTTGAAGCGGCTGGCAAAAGACCAATACGATCTGATAGTGCTCAACTTTGCAAACATGGACATGGTGGGCCATACCGGAATCTTCGATGCCGCGGTCAAGGCCTGCGAAACGGTGGACGAGTGCGTGGGGCGAATCGTGCCGGTGATTCTTGAACAAAAGGGGGCCGTGCTCATCACCGCCGACCACGGAAATGCCGAAACCATGGTGGGGCCCGACGGCCGTCCCCACACGGCCCATACAACCAACCCGGTCCGCCTGATCCTGGTGGATGAACGGCACAAGGGGTCCAACTTGCGGGAAGGGGTGCTGGGAGACGTAGCCCCGACCATTTGCCGCTTGATGGAACTGGAACAGCCGCCGAAAATGACGGGCAACTGTCTCATTTCTTCCTGATCGAACTATGCCCCTTAAATCCGAAAGTGCCGGCTTGATCCAGATTCATTCAGCGGTCTTGCTTTTCGGGCTGGCTGGAGTGCTGGGGAAGCTGGTCCACCAGCCGCCGCTGATAATCGTTCTGGCCCGGACCTGGCTGGCTTTTTTAAGCTTGGCCCTGCTGTTGGTGTCAAGGGGGCGCTTGAGTGCTTTGCGACCCGGCAAGGAATTCGGACGCCAGGCCCTGGTGGGTTTGTTGCTGGCCCTGCACTGGTGGACATTTTTCAAGGCAATCCAGGTTTCCACGGTGGCGATCGGTCTGCTGGCTTATTGCTCCTTCCCCATTTTCTCCACTTTCCTGGAGCCCTTTTTTTTCAGGGAACCTTTGCGCAGACGGGATTTGTTGACGGCCGCCGGGGTCAGCCTGGGGCTATTAATCATTGTTTGGCCAAGCAAGTGGGGGGACCGGGCCGTGGTGGGCATGGCCTGGGGGATTGCTTCCGGCTTTTTGTTCGCCCTGCTCTCGTTGCTCAACCGCAACCTGGTTTCAAAAATACCGGCCCTCCAGGTGGCCATGTTCCAGAACGGCTTTGCAGGTCTGGCATTCACCTTGCCGGCCGCCCTGGGATCCAGGCCTTCATTCTCATCGAGTGACATCCTGGGCCTGATCCTGCTGGGGGTGGCCTGTACCGCCCTGGCCCATGCCATCTTCATCGCCGGCCTCAAGACCATAAAGGTCCAACTTGCAGGTGTAATCGCCGCCCTGGAGCCGGTCTACGGGGTAGTCTTGGCCTTTTTGCTGGCCGGCGAGATACCGGACCTCTGGACACTTGGCGGGGGCATCCTGATTGTCGGAACCACCATGGCAGCCACATACTGGCGGGCCGGGAAGATTTGAACCCGGATTATGGACTTAAAATGCCTGCCCTCCGCCTCGCATCTTCGCCAAACTTGCGAGCCGTAAAATCCGGGCTGAAAACCAACAGGCGTACTTTGGAAAGGGGATCTCAATGTCAAAAAAGATCGAAACCCTGGTGGATTTTGTCACCGGCCGCACCATCGTCAACGTGGGGGCGGAAGAAAACCGCCAGCAAGTCGAACAATACCTCGTAAAAAGAAAGGGTTACTCAAAAGACGAAATCCTGGTCGATGATCCCATCAGCTTCACGGTGGAAGGTGAAGCCTACCGATCCTGCGTCGACCTCGTGGTCACAGTGGCAGGCAGGCGTTTGATGGCGATCAAGTGTGCCGCGGGCTCGCTGGGGTCGCGGGAAAGGGAGATCATTGCCGCCGCCCGCCTGGTGGACACGACCCCCTTGCCCTTGGCCGTGGTTTCAGACGGACGCCAGGCAACGGTCCTGGAGACGGTATCCGGCCGCAAGTTGGGACAACGCATGGAAGATATCCCTTCCCGCCGGGAAGCCGTCCAGATTGTGGAAAAGGGTAAATGGCCCCAAGCCTTGACTTCCGCCCAGCTGAGAAGGGAAAGACTGATCTTTCGCAGTTACGACAGCATGAACGTCAACGTGGCCCGCCGCATCCGGCCCGGCTCATAGCTTCCGCGCGGGATGAAAATCGTATGTGCCGGCCAATTTGTCGCTGTAACGTTTCAGCGGCCCTCGCCTGCACCTGGCATATGCCTGTAGCTGACGCCACCAGTCCAGGCCCAGAAGGACGTGGTGAATCGAATAGTCGCGCTGGTCGCAATGCCCATCTATTTCTATCTGCTCGATACCGAACCGGCGGTATCCAGGCCCGAGTAACAAACACGCGGCGATGACATCAATGCAGTGCCTGCGGGCAAGAACACTGCCGTACAATCGTATTAAGGCCAAGGGCCTGGGATCGTAACGCAGGGTCCGGGCAATGCCTATGATCCGGTCGGTCCGGATGCGGTGCAGCTCACAGGTGA
>JALVRI010000483.1 GCA_027031325.1 Desulfobacteraceae bacterium | reverse complement strand
CGAGACGCGCGCGGTGGCCACCCCGATGACTTCGCCCTGGCTGTTCAGCACCGGGCCGCCGGAGTTGCCGGGGTTTATCGATGCGTCGGTCTGGATCATGCCGGCCGAACCGGCGCGTCCCAGCGCATTGCCAACAGAACTCACCACGCCCACGCTGGCCGTCAGTCCCTTGCCGAAGGGGTTGCCCAGGACGACCAGCCACTCGGCCAGTCGCAGGCCGGGAGCGCGGGCCAGGACCAGGGGTTTCCAGCCACCCTGACTTTCCGTCAACAACAAGGCGAGATCCGCGGCTTCGTCCACGGCCACCACCCTGGCCGGGATGGGTTCTGCCGCGCCCCGGGCCACCTCGAGCTCCTTCATCCCCCGAACCACGTGCAGCGCGGTGATCAGGTACCCCCCGGAATGCACCGCGAAGCCGCTGCCGCGGGTCACCCCCCGGGAACGGATGTTGAACACCTGCGGTTTCATCCGCTCCAGGAGGGCGGCAAAATCCGGCGTTCCCGTCCTGGGGCGGGACGGTTCACCCGTTGCCTGCAACGTGGTTCCCGGCTGGTCGGCGCAGAGCGGAAGGGCCGGGATGCCTGCCAGGACAACCAGGGTGATGGGCAGAACGAGACGTGTATCGACCATGTTTCGGGCACTCTCCAGTTGGGGTGGCGGAAGTTCCGCACGTGAAGCCGGGCGTTGCCCCTGTCGTCCAGGAACACGGTGGCCGCGGGGGCTGTCGAGGCCATTCTAACGGCAAACCGGGCTCCAGGGTTCAGGGGCGGCGGTATCGGTCCGGTGTGTCAGGAAATCTTACACTTTGCCGGCTTCCAGTGCCGGTGGCCGGGCGGCACCACATTTAATTAAGCTTCTGCATTATTCCCGTAACCCTTTGATCCCCATGGTCATGTTTTGAACGGATCCCGTTGCCGGGGAGTGCCGTTTGCCTTTGGCGGGAGAAGGTACAGGGCAGGTGGTCAATGCAAATGCCTGCGAAACGTGAATCGAGTCACATTTTTTTACAGTGGGAGCATGGAAGGGTCAGGCATCCTTTTTTTCGAGAACGGTAAGGCATTGAAAACCAAGGTTTTATAGGTTCGTGGCGTCTCTTGGCTCGAACCATGCATATGTATTGTTTGGAGTGGCAAAAAACTTGTAACAGCAACCACTTGCAGACTTCAAGAGAGGGCAAGAAAGATGAAGAAAAGAATGTTAACAACACTTGGAATGGCGATATCGCTCGCCATGGCCAGCTTGTCGGCGCAGGCTGCGGTAATCGATCTTTACGGCTTTAGCGTAAATATCGATGGCGCTGTCACAGATGTTGTCGACAATTATTCCCAGATCAATCCAGCACCTGCAGGTGTCGATTTGTCGATTTTTAATACAGGTACCGGACTGGGTACGGTCAAGTTCACTCTCAGCAACGCCGGCACGCACTACTTTGCCGCCTTCTTCGATCACGAGATCGATGAAGCTGTGAATACCTATTTCAACGAGACCGGCGCGAGTACCGGAACACCGGCAGCCGGCCAGAGCTGGGAGATCGATGAGCCTGGATACATCGATGGCGATATCTTTGAAAATTTCGAGAACGGTTCGCTGGATGGTGGCGTAGGCACCAGTATTTACGGGGATACCGCGTTCCCGGACGACGTCTCCATGGCCATGGGCTGGGATTTCACGCTGGCGGCCGGTGAGACGGCCACGATCCTGATGGATATCAGCGAAGCTGTACCAAATAGCGGTTTCTACCTGACCCATACGGATCCCGACAGTGACACGAGCATCTATTTCACCAGTGCGCTGAGAATCGGCGGGCAACCCCATATTCCAGAGCCGTCGCTTCTGCTGCTGCTCGGTGCCGGCCTGTTCGGATTGGGCGGCGTACGTCGCCGCATGGCACGCTGATTTCGATCTGTAACCAACGGGAGTAGATAGCATTAAGCAATAGCAACACAGGGCGTTCGAGAGGACGAACGATCAATCTCAAATGAAGCCGGGCCGCCGGATGACGCTGTGGGGGTGTCACGGCCAGCCCGAGAGGAGATTACGATGAAAAAGACAATGTTACATGGTGCGACCCGGATATTGCTCTCCGGCGTCGCGTTGTTGTTCCTGGGGCAGGGTGTCGCGCAGGCGGCGGCACCCCAGGTGGTGACCGTGCCCTGGCGCGGTGCACTGGACCTGCCTCATGAGACCTACAACGGAAAGTCCATCCACCTGAAGGGGGTGGCACACAATGTGGCTCCGGGCGCCACCGCCAGCTGGGATCCGGGTGACGGCAGCGGGCCGCAGCCGGTCAGTGTCGACTCACCCGACGACTGGGTCATCGACATCGTTCACACCTACCCGAACAGCTCGGACGGAACACCTTTTACAGCAACCCTGGAAGTCTGCAACAACGGTGCAGGAGCCGGTACCGAGTGCGCCAGCGACACCTACAAGGTAGTGGTGCGCGATCGCAGTCTCGATGTCGAGATCAACATCGGCATCGACGAGGGGCTGTGGTACTCCCATGGCCAACAGGATCGCAGCGGTGCCTGGACCGATGGAAGGTGGCTGTATTCGACCGGCTACGGGAACCAGAACGTAGCGGCCACGGCAGCCAACGTGCAGGCCTTCGAGATCAACAACCACCTGGCTTCCGGCGATCCAAACCAGGATCCCTACGTGGACACAGTGGCGCGTGGCTTGAAATACCTGTTCAGTCGGCTGAACACGCAGGCCATCGGTGTCCAGCCCTACGGCGATCCGGACACCAACGGCAACGGGCTGGGAGTGACCATTCCCAGTTCCTCCCGCCAGATCTACGAGCTTGGGCCGATGATGGATGCCATCGTTGCATCCAAGACGCCGCACGCAGCGGTGACCCATGGCCCGTTGGCCGGGTTGCCAAGCCCGAGTGGCGCGCCTGCCTACACCTACTTCGATGCGGTCCAGGACATGGTGGACATGTATGCCTGGGGGCAATATGACCATGCAACCGCGGGTGGTGGCTGGCGCTACTCGTGGAATCAGTGGCCGGACAACTCTGCTTGCCAGTGGGCGGCCATCGGTATCCTGGCTGCGCGTGATCTCTGGGGCGCCAAGGTTCCCCAATTCGTCTATGACCGCAACAAGGTCTGGCTCGAGTACAGTGACCGGGAGAATGCCGCTGGCGAGGCTTACGGTTATGGCTACACGGGATCTGGCGAGGGATGGGGAACAACCCCCTCCGGCATGGTCCAGCTCGTTATGAACGGCATTCAGAAAACGGACCTTGCGCAATGGGTTCGTGCCGAAGAGCGGCTGGCGCAACGTTGGAATAGCTGGTACAGGGACAATAACAATTATTATGGAGCCTTTGCGGTAGCCAAGGCCATGCGCCTGGCAAGGCCAACCCCGATCGTTCAGATGGCCCAGGGCACCCCGGACCAGATCGCCTGGTTCGAGGCCGACTGCGCCAACCCGGATGCCTGCAACGCGTCGACCGACAGATGGGGCTTGGCCCGCAATATTCTTCGCCACCAAGTTGCATCCACCGGCGCAGTAAACAATAGTCACGGTCGGATGGGCCACGGTTGGGCCGTGATCATCCTCACCG
>JALVRI010000482.1 GCA_027031325.1 Desulfobacteraceae bacterium | reverse complement strand
TTTCTTCGACCACGGTTTCCATGGCCATTGCCCGGGAACCCTTGACAAGGACCAGATCGCCTCTTGCCAGCCGGTTTAGCAGGGCCGAGGTGATTTCCTGCTTGCCGCCGCAGGTTACGGCTTCGGGCGGCATGCCGCCGGAAGTTGCGCCCCGGGCGAGTTCTTCGGCCATCCGGCCGGTAGCAAAGAGTCCGTCGATTTCACAGCCGGCCGCAAAGCGCCCCACCCGTCTGTGCAGGGCGGCCGAATGCTCCCCCAGCTCCAGCATGTCACCCAGCACGGCGTAACAGCGGCCCTCGGCGGCGATTTGCTTCAAGGTGGCCAGGGCCGCCTCGGTCGATTCCGGGTTGGCGTTGTAAGTGTCGTCCAGGACTAGAACGCCTGTGGCGGTGGTAATAAGGTTTAGCCGGCCGGCTACAGGCTCGGCCGCTTCAAGGCCACGGACAATGTCTTTTGCCGGCACCTGGTGAACTTGGGCCACGGCGGCGGCCGCCAGAGCATTGGAAACCACGAAAGGCCCCAGCATTTTGAGACTGACCGGATAACGGCCGGATGCCAGACATAATACAAAATCAGTGCCTTTCGCCCCGGCCCTCACCTGTTCGGCTCTTACCGGTGCCCCGGGGCCGGTCCCGAAAAATATTACCGGGCAGCGGGCCTTTTCAGCCATGGCGGCAACGCGCTTGTCATCGGCATTGAGTACCAGGTGTCCGTCTGGGGGCAAGTGATCGATAAGTTCGGCCTTGGCTGCGGCCACGGCCTCTTCCGATCCAAGCAGGCCGACATGGGCCGTGCCCACGTTGGTGATCAAACCACAGGTAGGCCGGCAGATGGCTGCCAGACGGTCTATTTCCCCGGCATGGTTCATGCCCAGTTCCACTACTGCCGCCTGGTGGCCGGGTGACAGCTTGAAAAGTGTCAGGGGCAGCCCGATTTCGTTGTTCAGATTACCGGAAGTGGTCAACGTGCGATAGCGGGTTTCCAGGGCTGCTGCCAAAAGCCGGCGGGTAGTGGTCTTGCCGCTTGACCCGGTAAGGGCAACCAGGGGAAGGTCGAATTTTTCCCGGTGAAAGCGGGCCATGTCGCCCAGGGCCGCGGTTGTATCGGCCACACCGATCCAGGCGGATTCAGGGAAATTTGAGCTGGTGCTTTTGAATTGTTCCCATTTGCCCTTTTCCATAACTATCGCCCTGGCGCCGTTTTCAAGGGCCTGGGCGATAAAACGGTGGCCGTCTAGGCGCTGGCCGCAAATGGCCACGAAGAGCTGTCCCGGCGATACCTGACGCGAATCGATACTGATGCTCAGTCCTGAAAGCATACCGGGGCCGGCCAGAAGCTCTCCGCCGGTGGCTTTCAGCAACTCTTTTACGGTCCAGTAGAATCCAGGGCTCATTTTAATTGCTTCCCAGCATGTCAAGGGCCTTGGCGGCCTCAGTGCGGTCGTCGAAGGCTACCTTGGTTTTGCCGATTATCTGGTAAGTTTCATGTCCCTTGCCGGCGATCAGAATGGTGTCACCCGGGTTCGACATACTGATTGCCAGCTGAATTGCCTTGCGGCGATCGGGTTCCACCATCCAACGCGCCCTGTCGGGACTGCCGGTAGCGGTTGGTATGCCGGCCAGGATCTGCTCGATGATGGCCAGGGGATCTTCGCTGCGCGGGTTGTCCGATGTCACCACCACCAGGTCGGCGCCCTCGGCGGCTATCCGGCCCATCTTGGGCCGCTTGTCCGCATCCCGGTCACCACCGCAGCCAAAAACACATATAAGGCGCTCGGCCCCCAGGTTGCGCAGGGCCGTCAGGGCGTTGGCCAGGGCGTCCGGGCTGTGGGCGTAGTCGACGAAGACTTGACGCCGGTGCCGGTTTTCTACCGGTTCAAGGCGTCCCGGCACGGCTTTCAGATTCCTTATGCCGGAAATTATCTGCTGCCGGTCCAGCCCCAGGGCGCAACCTATGGCCACGGCACAGGCCAGGTTCTCCAGGTTGTGGGTTCCCACCAGGGCTGAGACGACCTCGATGATTCCGGCCGGGCAGAGGATTTCGGCCCGGATGCCGGAAGCATCCAGCCGGGCATCCTTGACCCACACCTGGGCCGCAGGATCCTGGAGGCTGAAGGTCAGCTTGGATACGGCCAGGGAGCGGGCCAGCCCGCGGCCGTGGGAGTCGTCGATATTGATCACGGCCCGGGGTCCGGTTTTCCCGCTACCAGGTGCCAGATACTCGGTGAAGAGGCGGCGCTTGGATTCCCAGTAGGCTTCCATGGTCTTGTGGTAGTCGAGGTGATCCTGGCTCAGATTGGTGAAAGCGGCCAGGTCGATGTCACAGCCATGAACACGGTAGAGGTCCAGACCATGGGAAGATACTTCCATAACCACGTGGGTTACGCCCGCCTGCTGCATGCGTGCCAGGATTTGCTGCAGGTCCACCGATTCGGGGGTGGTGACCGGGTTGTCCCAGCTGCGGCCGCTGAAACGGTAATTGATGGTACCGATGACACCGACCTGGTGTCCGGCGGCTTTGAGAATGGCTTCGGTAAGGAAAGAAGTTGTGGTCTTGCCATTGGTGCCGGTGATGGCAATCAGGGTCATTGCGCGCGAGGGATGGCCGTAGAAGCAGGCCGCAAGCTCGGCCAGGGCCTGACGCGGGTTGGATACCCTGATTGTCGGCACTTCAAGTTCGAGGGCTTTGCGACAGACAACCGCCAGCGCCCCCCGGGCGACCGCATCAGGCGCGTAATCGTGGCCGTCGGCGGCAAACCCCTCGATGGCGACGAACAGTCCACCGGGCTTGACCTGGTCGGAACGGCAGTAGATACCGGTTACTTGTCTGCCGGCCGATTCCGGCGGCAGGGAACCGGGGTCTGCCTCGGGTATGGTTTTCAGTAAACTGCCCAGGTTCATCCTTGCACTCCGCTGTCCCGTGACACGGTCAGGATGGGACGCCGGCCGCTCGGCGGAACATTCAGGTAACTGAGGGTTTCGGAAACTATGCGGCGGAAAGCCGGGGCGGCCACCGTTCCGCCGTAATGATCCTTGCCGGGCTCGTCCACCACTACCAGGACCGCCAGCTTGGGGTTTTCGGCCGGGGCGAATCCCAGGAAGGAGGCAATATAACGCCCATTGGCATAACCGCTGCGATCCAGTTTTTGGGCGGTGCCGGTCTTGCCGCAAACAGTGTAGCCGTCCAGGGCCGCCAGGGTACCGGTACCGCCTTCGGTAATAACCGTCTTCATGATCCGGCGCACGGTGCGGGCCGTGCGGGCCGAAACCACCCGCCTGACGGGCCGCGGAGCGAAAGTCTTGACCGGCCGGCCCTTGGGATCGACTATGGCCTTGACCACGTGGGGTTGCATCAGCAACCCGTCGTTTGCCAGGGCCGAGGCTGCGCTGGCAAGCTGCAAGGCGGTGACGGCAATGCCCTGGCCGAAGGCTATCGATCCGGTGTCAAACGGTTTCCAGCGCTTGTAATACGGCAGGGCGCCGGTGGACTCGCCGGGGCACTCGACCATGGTCTTTTGGCCGAAGCCGAAGGCCCGCAGGTAGGCATACAGCCGCCGGGGGCCTATCTTCTGGGCCACCTTGTA
>JALVRI010000481.1 GCA_027031325.1 Desulfobacteraceae bacterium | reverse complement strand
GCCACGGCAATGGTGATACTGATCACCCCCGGTTCCAGCATGGCGGCAAAAGCTATTGCCAGGATAAGGCCCGGGAAAGAATATACCGAATCCATCACCAGCGAAAGTGACTTGTCGATGAAACCTCCCGTATAACCGGATATCAACCCCATGGTAATGCCGATGGTTGATGAAAGCAGGGCCGCCAGGATAGCCACTCCTAAAATAGTGCGCGCCCCATAGATTATGCGGGACAAGACATCACGTTGTAAATTGTCAGTGCCCAACCAATGCCGGCTTGACGGGGGGGCGAGCTGGGGGCCGCTTGCCTGGTCATGCGGACTGTAGGGTGCAAGCCAGGGGGCGAATATGGCCATCCCTATAATGGCAACAATTATCAAAGCCCCTGTTACCAAAATCCACCATTCGACTCCGTATTTCCGGCCCATGCCGGTCATGCGGCCCATCAGACTCCCCATGGCTGAGGTTGGAGAATATTTCATTGAAAGCCAAACTCCTAATACCTGACCCTGGGATCAACCAGAGCATAAATTATATCCACGATCAGAGAAACAAATGCCACAATCAAAGCGAAAATAACGATGATCCCCTGAATCGTAGGGTAGTCTCTGAGATAAATTCTCTCCAATAGCAGTCTTCCCATCCCAGGCCATGAAAATGTGCTTTCGGTCAACACGGCGCCGGCCATCAGCAAGGCTACCTGAAGGCCCATCATGGTGAGAATGGGTACAAAAGCATTCAGGATTGCGTGCTTGTAGACGACGCGCTTGTGGCGAATTCCCCTGGCCTCGGCGGCCAGGATATAATCCGATTTGAGTACGTCCAGCATGTTGGCCCTGGTCAACCTTATGAAAATACCCGAAAGGACAAGGCCCAGGGTGACAGACGGTAGAATGAGGTGAAGCATCACATCTCCGAAAGCCTCGAAATCACGAATCAGGAGGGTATCGATTGTATAAAACCCGGTCTTTTCGAAGGTCGACACGAAAACCCTGGCCCCGGTCCGGCCTGCAACCGGCAGGATATTCATCCAAACCCCGAAGATCATCTGGAGCATCAGGCCCAACCAGTAAACCGGGATACAATAAATTACTATACCATAAAGTCGGATGGCGTAATCCTGGGCTGACCGCCGTTTATCTGCAGCGTAAGCGCCCAACGGAACTCCTACCAGGAGGGTGATGATCATTCCAAAAAAAGTAAGCTCGATGGTAGCCGGAATCTTGTCGCCGATGGCATCGAGTACTCTCTGGTGCAAGATCATGGACTGTCCGAAATCGAGCCGGCAGATCTGCATCAGGTAGTCTCCATACTGTACGATCAACGGCCGGTTGAGCCCCAGTTCTTCCCTTTTCTGATCGATCACACTTTGGGGGGCATGGCCGCCCAACATGGAAGATACGGGATCCCCCGGCATGACCCTGACGACCACGAAAACAATGGTCAGCAGGATCAGAAGCATTGGAATGGTCAGCAGCGCACGGGTAACTACATATCTGAGAAGGTTCTTCATATTATTACCAATTCAGGAACTGGAAGGTTCATCCTTGCCGGCCGGCGACAAAGCCGGCAACCATGGCCGGCCTTGTCGGCAAAATGCCCTCCGCACCAACGGCGCCTGGCCAGAATGCAGGCGGCCTTTTATCAAGAAGGTGAAAAGGCCGCCGCCAACAGGGCCGGCGGCCTTATTTCTTCCATGTCGTTCAGGATTTTTATTTCACCTTTTCTATGGGAGCATAGATGAACTGCAAGGTAGGGGAGATCATCACCCCGCGGATGTTTTTCTGGGTGAACAGGTAGAGTGTGCCCTGGAAAATCGGGACCGTCGGAACCTCGTCTGTCCACATCTTCTGGATCTTCTTATATATTTCGGCACGCTTGTTCTGATCCGGATTCTTCTGGGCTTCTACGAACATTGCATCCCATTTTTTGTTGGAAAAGAAAATACCGTTTCCCGCGGAACCGGCCGTACCGGCAAATGCGGCCGTATAATTGTCGGGGTCGATATAGTCCGGATACCAGCCCAGCAAGTATACGTTCATCAGCTTGTCGCGCCAATTCTGCTTGTAAGTCGCCCATTCAGCCGACTTGACCGACACCTTGATCACCCCTGTCGCCTCTAGCTGGCGTTTGATGACAGCGGCCATGTCAACCTCGGTATCTCCATAATGACTGGGAGTATACCATAGTTCAAACTTGAGCTTGTTACCGGCATTGTACCCGCGGGAAGCCAGCAGCTTCCTGCATAGCTTGACGTTGCCGTCGCCTATTTCGGTCAGGAAGCTATCCTCATGAGTCCACATACCTTTTGGTACCATGGAATACAGGGGTTCGTTTTGCCCCAGGAAAACTTTGCGGATAATTTCCTTGCGGTCGATAGCGGCGGCGATTGCTTTTCGAACGACTTTGTCGTTGAAGGGAGGTTTCTGGCACTGGAAACAAATGTAACGGATGTAAGGCCCCTGCCCCTTGATGGTATTCAGCTTCTTTGATTTTTGCAGGTCAGCTATGTCGGAAGGGTTAAAGGTCTTGAAAGCGAAGTCGAGCTCACCTTTTTCAAGGGCCAGGCGCATGGTGGTTGCGTCCGCAAAATAGCGTATCACTATCCGGTCATTTTTGGGTTTGGGGCCTTTATAATAAGGATTTACATCAAGAATGATCTCTTCGTCACGCTTGAAAGAAACCGCCTGGTAGGGTCCAAGGCCTACCAGCTTTCCACCCTTGAGCTCGCTGGGATCCTTGATTATCTTGTCGGCCGGATAAACATTGGGGTTGACCGGGTAATACGGCACAGTGGCCACCAGGGAAGGGAAATAAGCACAGGGGTTTTTAAGAATGTACCTTACCGTATATTTATCGACAACTTCCACATGATCCACGAAATCGGTAACCAGCCAGGAAGGATCACCCTTGAGCCGGAAAACCCTGTCCAGAGACCACTTTACCGCATTGGCGTCAAAAGGTGTCCCATCGCTGAACTTAAGGCCTTTTTTGAGTTTGAATGTATAGGCCTTACCGTCCTTGCTGATGGTGTAAGACTCGGCAAGAGCCGGCACCAGGTTTGTCTTACCCGGTGGATACCCCATCAAACCTTGATAAATATTATAGAAAATTTCCCAGGTGTGGAAATCGTAGGCATTGGCGGGATCCATGTCGGTAACCTTCTCAGTGGTACCGTAGACCAACACCGTCTTCTTCTTAGCCATAGCATCGGTTGTGGCGCACACCATTGTTATGATGAGCACTCCAACCAGTAACCATCTCAACTTTCTCATCATCCACTCCTCCTTTTGTTTCTCTGTTTAAAACTTCAGTTTACAAACGATCAGCTGACCTCTGCTCATACTGCATCGGTCAATCGAAATGCCGGATGTGATCGAGCCTGCAACGTCGCCGGCCGCTCAAATGTTCAAGTCAAAATGGCGGCAGCGTTCCTGCCGTATTTCAGGCCATAAAACTTGGATCGTAAATTGGGCTTATATTCTTTTCGGCAAACCGGTCATTCATGAAAATAGGCCGGAATCACACCCCCATCGCCCGGGAGGCCTGCCTTTTTCCCCAGGTTCCATGGCGGCACAGACCGCTTACATAACTAAAGACTGGAAACTCCACTGAGAACGGAAACTCGTTAGTAGAGGCGCACTATTTACATAATAGCCATCTTTCGGTAACGGTTTTTTTTAAACCATTCCACCGGCAACCCGCGTACAATCCATCCCTACCCCTCCGACTCAATTTCGAAACCGGAAAAGCAACTTGATGGTTTTAAGGAAATGGCCATCTGTCAACTTGCAATTTAAGCATATGCGCAATATTTAATCGCATTTTTGCTGATTACAAGCCTTGCATATTGCATGGATTGATTCTATTTCCACCAAAAGGAAGCGAAAGTCAAGCCCCATTATGGAAGGATGCCTGTTATCCGGATAATTATCCGACCGCACCGAACCTGTCCCCCATCGGCACATGATCGATCCAGATACGTGGTAACTCTTGAAGGTATTCACCTTACACGGGATGGATTCATGGCCGCCCACTTGTTCGGGCCATGAACAACTCACGGCCGACCAAATGGATGTCGGGCTGCCCGGGTGGCTTGAACCGGATTTCAATATTTGCGGGCAAAGATGTCGTGGGCCGGATCGAAATATCATCTTCAGAAACGAGCCTGCCTTCTTTTAAATAATGCTGTTTCCAATACTTCCGGGTTTAGCCCTGATTTTTGCGGCCCATTGTGGCTTGTTGACAGTTTACCCCGAATATGGGATATTACAGTGGCTTTATTTTATTATTGGTATTCATTTGCTAAAATTCATTTCCCACCGCAAAACAGCCCTAATCGGCATTGCGGTCAGAAAACGGTCCAAAGCCAGCATGCCCTCATCTTCGGATAATATATCTGCTCAATTTCCGCTTCTTTCCAATAATCTTGTACTTAAGGGATATAGGCCGACAGGCTGGTGGATTAAAAAAATCATCTTCCCCAGGTGGAGGACCTCCAACTCGCTTCTGTTTCAACTGCCACTTATCGCAAGACTGAAATTTATCTTTTCCTTTTAAAACCAGGGTGCTACCCTGCCGGGATACGAAATGTGTTAAGTTTCAAGACAAGGATGGTGATCATGAGGCAACAGGCGCAAATTGCACGCGGAGCTTTCGTTATCCTCCTGCTTTTGGCAGTCCACTTTTTTCTGGTCGTAAACGTCGGCCACTGCTCCCCGGCCGATTCGCACAACTCTGAGGGCCACTCAACAGCTCCGGCTGTTCACAACGAAACGGAATCCATGGCATCCCCCGGCACCGATCACCAACACCAGGCATCCGGTCACCATGCAGGAGAAGGCCTTGGTGAAAAACTACCCCTGGCCAGCTGTATACCTTTTGCCGGAATGCTCTTGTCGATTGCCTTGATGCCCTTGATAGCGGCTGACTTCTGGCACCACCATTTCGGAAAAGTTTCGGCCTTTTGGGCGGCTGCTTTGGCCGTTCCTTTCTTATTCAATTATCATTGGAGCGCGGCTCACGAAATCGCCCACATACTGCTGGCCGACTATGTTCCCTTCATCATTCTCTTGTGGTCTCTATACACTGTCTCGGGAGGTATTTTACTGAGGGGAACTCTGGCCGGAACCCCTTTGGTAAACCTGACAATGTTGATCATCGGAACGATCCTGGCTTCCTGGATGGGGACAACCGGGGCGGCCATGTTGTTGATTCGTCCTTTTTTGCGCGCCAACCGCAATCGCAAGAACCGCACCTTCATGGTGGTATTCTTCATCTTCCTGGTGGCCAACATCGGAGGCGCCTTGACACCTTTGGGCGATCCGCCGCTTTTCCTCGGTTTCCTGCACGGGGTACCCTTTTTCTGGACTTTTCATACCCTGCCCCATATGCTGACGGTAGCCGGTGTCCTTCTGGCCGTATACTTCCTGCTTGACCTGTACTATTACCGCAAGGAAAAACATGAGCTCAAAGCCCCCGCCGGCAACGAAGCCGAAAAAGAGCGCCTCAAGCTGGAAGGTGTATACAATTTCATTTTCTTGCTCGGCATCGTGGGATCGGTACTTTTCAGCGGCCTGGTGGACTGGGGCAGCGTTTCCACCCTCGGGGTCCATCGCGCAATTCAGGACTGGGTGCGGGACGGGTTGCTGATAATAATGGGCATTCTATCACTGGCGATCACACCTTCCGACGTTCGTGAAGCCAACGAGTTTTCCTGGTTTCCGATAAAGGAAGTGGCCTATCTCTTCATAGGCATATTCATCACCATGATTCCCTGCCTGCTGATTTTGAAAGCCGGCAGCCGGGGAGCCCTGGCCTTCCTGATAAATGCCGTCAACCAGCCGGCAAATTATTTCTGGGCTACCGGGACACTGTCAAGTTTCCTCGACAATGCACCGACTTATCTTACCTTTTTCAATACAGCCCTGGGCCGTTTTTATCCGGGACTGGCCGAGCCACAGGCCGTAGGCAGGTTGATTGCCGAGCATTCAATCTACCTCAAGGCCATATCCACCGGGGCCGTCTTTTTCGGCTCATGCAGTTACATCGGCAATGCCCCCAATTTCATGGTACGTTCGATTGCTGAAGAAGCCGGAACTCCGATGCCAAGTTTTTTCGGCTACATCCTTAAATACAGCCTGGTTTTCCTCGTTCCTTCCTTTATCGTTATCAGCCTGCTCTTTTTCTGATGATGGGGTTTTGAAGATGGAATTCATCCATAAACTTGACCAAGCATTGGACAACGCCCAGGGCAACCTCATCCACGAGCTTCTAGGCCCCCGGATCGCAATTGTAGGGGGTGGGCGTTTTTGCCTCCGTTTCCTGAAAACACTTTGTAAAAGTGAAATCTACAGCCTCCAGCCCGCGGTGGTGGCGGTGGCCGATATCGATCCCGAGGCACCCGGCCTGGTTTACGCCGCCGCCCAGGGCATTTACACTACAACCGACTACAAAGAGCTTTTCAAACTGCCTGGATTGACCACCATCCTGGAAATCACCAACACTATCGAGCTGGGTGCCGAACTGCGACGTCAAAAACCCGACCACATTCAACTGATAGAACATTATGACGTAAGAACCGTTTGGGATCTGCTGAGGGTGGAGATGATCAAAGCCAGTGCCCTGGAAAAAGTAAAGCAAGGTCTCAAGTCACCCAAAGAGGCGATTGCCTTTTTCACCCAATACGCCAACGATCTTACCCGGATACTGGTTGAACGACACAAGCGGGCCAGGCAGATAGAAATCGATCTGATAGACAACCAACGGGTCCTTTCCCAAATCATCGAGGGAAGCACCATCCCCACCTTCGTTATCGACCAGAACCATGTCGTCACCCATTGGAACCGGGCCATTGAAAAACTAACCGAATTTCCGGCCGAAAAAATCGTCGGCACCACCAAATCGTGGCTTCCATTCTGGCAGCGTGAAAGACCCACAATGGCCGACGTGATCCTCGACCAAATCGACGAAGAAGAGATTAAAAAACTTTACGGTCAGAAATGGAAGAAATCGGTTCTCATCGACGGGGCTTACGAAGCTGAAATATTTTTCCCCAACCTTGGTGAAAACGGTAAATGGTGCTGGTTTACGGCCGCTCCCATCAAGGCCCCGGACGGCAAAATAATCGGGGCCATTGAAACCCTTTGGGACACGACCGAAGACAAGCGGGCCGAACAGGAACGCGAAAGGCACACCAAAGAACAAAGCACCCTGGTAGCAATCTACTCTGCCTTGAACTCACCGGAACCTTTCCGGAAACGGCTGGAGTCAGCCATGAAGGTCATCCGCGATTTCCTCGGTGCCGACACCATCTGCATTTTCCTGAAAGGCAAAGATGAAAAATTCTACCTCCAATACAGTTACGGGGCACCGAGCGATATTTGCCAGAGCGAACGCTCACCGGAAGCCGACGCCTTTCTGCATGACATCGCGTTGAACGGACGCTTTACCATAATCGGCCACCTGGATGAAGCTCTCAGATCAAGCATTTGCCTCGACAGCTACGAAAACCTGAAATCTGTAGCTTACATCCCCATCTTCACAAAGGGCAAGACCAGTATCGGGGTAATCCGGATTGGCAGCCGCGAACCTGAAAAGTTCAGCTCCGCCGACAAGCCGATCCTGGAACTGATAGGCAACCGGATAGGCGTTGCGGTGGAAAATGCGATGCTCCAAGAGCAAGTACTCCGCTCAGAAAAAAAGTACCGCTCGCTTTTCAACAACGATCCCAACCCGATATTCATCCTGGACAAATCCAGCCTGAAAATACTCGATACCAACCACCGCGCTCAGGACCATTATGGATATAGCAGCGCGGAAATGGTCAAGATGAGTTTTTTGGACCTGGGAGATCGAAATGACGACGAAATCAAGAATCGACTTCTTGGACTTGCCGAAGACAGGTCGATTCTGCTAACCAAGAAAAAACATTTCAAAAAGAACGGTACACCGATCTTTGTCAACATTAACGTAAGCCAGGCCAAGTACGGAGACAGCGAAATTCTGATCGCTTCCACAACCGACGTTACAGAAACCGTGGAAAAAGAAACCCAGCTCATCCAGGCGAGCAAAATGACCACCCTGGGCCTGATGGCAGCCGGCATGGCCCACGAGATCAATCAGCCCTTGAACGTAATTCAGATCTGTGCTGATTATTTCCTCAAAATGGTCAACCGCGGCAAGACCATCCCTGAACAAGAGCTGAAAACCATGGCCAAAGACATAATCGACAATGTTGCCCGGGCAACTTCGGTCATAAAACATGTTCGTGATTTTGCCCGCCAATCCGAAATCAATTATACCAGGATCAATATCAACGACCCGATCAGGGATGTATTCAAAGTCCTCGGCCATCAGCTCAAAGTGCACCAGGTGGAGGTTGAACTTGATTTGGCCGAAGATCTACCCCAAGTGCTTGCGGAGCACAACCGCCTCGAGCAGGTCTTCATCAACCTGGTTACCAATGCAATCGACGCCATGGATGAAAAGGCCGAAGGGAATCCTGAAAAAAATATCGAAAAAAAGTTGACCATCCGCAGTTATAGACGTGACAATTGGGTGGTTGTGGAAGTCAGCGATACGGGGATCGGAATGTCCGAGGAGGTTAAGGGTAAAATCTTTGAACCATTCTTCACTACTAAGAAAGTCGGCAAGGGCACCGGATTGGGGGTAAGCATAAGTTACGGAATCTTGAAAGATTACAATGCAACCATATCCGTAGACAGTCAGGTTGGGCAGGGAACCACTTTTACAATAAAGTTTCCGGTAGCATGAATTCAGCGACAGGAATTTAAATGGACCAAACCCCTAAGATTCTGATCATAGACGACGAGGAAGCCATTGTGAGGGTCTTGTCGATATCCCTCAAAAGCGACGGTTACGATGTGGTAACCGCGCTTGACGGCCCTTCAGGCCTGGAGGTCTTCGACAAAGAACGACCGGACATCGTCCTTACCGACATCAAAATGCCTGGAATGGACGGGATTGAAGTCCTCAAGAAGGTAAAGGAACGCAGGCCCGAAGCCGAGGTTATCATCATCACCGGTCACGGGGATATCGAAAATGCAATTGAGGCCTTAAAATACGGGGCATCAGATTTTCTCAACAAACCGATCCGCGATGCCGCCTTGTCGATTGCAATCAAGCGGGCTTTCGAAAGTCAGCGCATCAAGCGCCAATTGCGGGAATACACCGATCACCTCGAAGCCAAGGTTAGAGAAGCAACTCAGGAGATAAGGCGCCAATCCAATTTTCTCAAAAAGCTGATTCGGAGTTCAAACGACGGGATCGTGGCCACCGACCAGGACTTCAAAGTGGTGGTTTTCAACCCTGGAGCCGAAGCCATCTTCGGACGCAAAGCCGAGGACATCATCGGCAAGGCCAATGCGCTCGATTTTTATCCTCCCGAACTTGCTGAACTTTTCAGGCAAAAAGCCTCCAGTCCCAGGAAAGACAGCGAAATTCAATGGCAGGAAGCAACCATCAGTGACGCAGAAGGCAACCAGAAACCGGTCCGCTTTTCAGGCTCTATCCTGCATGAAGAAAACCGGATGATGGGTTCGGTAGCCTTTTTTCAGGATCTTACCGAAATAAAGCGCCTCCAAAGAGAACTTGTCCAGGCCGAACGGCTGGCTGCAGTTGGTCAAACTGTTGCCGGGCTGGCCCACGGAATCAAAAACATCCTCCATGGCCTCAAGGGCGGCAGCTACATCATGGATGTTGGTATCAAACGCAACGACCCTGAAAAGACCCGTCAAGGCTGGGAAATGCTCAAGAAAAACATCGAGCGCACCTCTGACCTGGTCATGGATCTGCTGTCTTATTCCAAGCAGCGCGAACCTGAATTCGAACCTTGCGATCCCAACGATATTGTTATGGAGGTATGCAACCTTGTCCGCCAAAAGGCCGAAGAGAACAATATCGAACTTCAAACTGACCTGGATGAAAAGATTGGAACCGTCCTGCTCGATCCCCATACCGTCCATACGACCTTGCTGAATCTGGTAACCAATGCGGTGGATGCCTGTATCTTCGATCCCAATCCCAAAGACAGACAATGGGTGCGGATCAAATCAAGCAAGCTGGACGACAGAGAAATTTTGTTCCAAGTTTCCGACAACGGATGCGGCATGAGCGAGGACATCCAGGCCAAGCTGTTCACCTCTTTTTTCAGCACCAAGGGTCATATGGGCACCGGCCTGGGCCTGCTGGTAACCCGTAAAATGATAGAGGAACATGGAGGCCGAATATGGTTTGATTCAAAACCCGGCCAGGGAACGACGTTTTACATGTGTATCCCGTTCAAGCTGGAGAAAGAAAGCAACAAAGCAAAAGTTTGAGCCGGCAACGACGGCAACCGGTCAAATGGAGTTCGGCGTTGCCTGAATTTTACATTAGATTCAGGTATTAAGTTTGCAGTCGCGGCCGATCAATGGCATAACAAAGTTATTATCCGGCAACCGTTCAGAGCAGGAGGAAGTTCATGAGTAAAAAGGTTTTAATAGTCGACGATGATCCTGATGTGAGACTCTTCAACAGGACGGTCATCGAAGAGCTGGGTTACGAGCCGATCGAAGCCGACAATGGTGAGGATGGCCAGAAACGTCTCCAGGAAAGTCTCCCGGAC
>JALVRI010000480.1 GCA_027031325.1 Desulfobacteraceae bacterium | reverse complement strand
ATCGCCATTCCTGTTTAAACCCGGATTGTGGACTTCAAAGGACTGAAAAGTAATTTCATTGAATTGTTGCAAAAATTTGCATTTATTTGTTCCTGCCCTTCGCCTCGCATCTTGGCCAAACTCGCCGGCTCCAAAATCCGGGTTGCAGATCATCCGAATTGCTTTTGCAGGTCTGCCAGCACCTTCCCGATGACCGCCGTCCAATCTTTCAGCCGCTGCTGGCGGTAGAGTCTCATGGTGGGATACCAGGGGCTGTCGTTGCGTTCCAGCATCCAGCGCCAGTCAGGCACAAAAGGTATCAGCGTCCATACCGGCCTGCCCAGGGCCCCGGCAAGGTGAGCGCTGGCCGTATCGACGGTGATTACCAGGTCGCACAAGGCCAGGATTGCGGCCGTGTCGCTGAAATCTTCCAGTTCAGGTCCCAGGTTGATAAACCTGGTTCCCGGCGGGAGACGCTTTGCCTGTTGGGCCGCCGGGCCTTTCTGGAGCCCGACGAAATTCAGGCCGAGCTTCAACCAGGGTGCCAGCATTTCAAGAGCCAGGGAACGATTCTGATCGTTGGTATGCTGGGGGCGTCCGGCCCACACCAGGGCCACTGTCGGTCGATCGGGTTTTAAGCGTTGGCGCCACTTGGCGATCCTGTCGGAGCGGGGGTGCAAATAAGGTATCCTGGCCGGGATCGTATCCAGGTCGGTTTCAAACAGCTGGGGCAGGCTCATCAGCGCAACGCTGGCATCGGCCTCGACGGGTGGATGGCTGGGACCCTGGGGCCTGAGAACAATCCGATCGACTCCGGCCACACCGTCCAGCAGTCCGGCAAGCTCCGGGCGGGTCTCGAGCACCAGGGTGCGGCAGCGTTTGCGGGCAAGCTCCAGATAGCGCACAAATTGAATGGTGTCTCCCAGGCCTTGCTCGTCGTGGACGAACAAGGTGCCGTCGATCCGCCTGCCATCCCAGGCGGGAAGATCGAGGCGGAAGGGGTAGATCGATTTCCAGCGGTCGATCCTGAAGCGCCACTTGAAATCTTGCCAGCCCCTTTTGAATTCTCCGCTCAAAAGCAAGACAAAGGACCGGTTCCAGCGGGCGGCGGCCAGGGTGGGATCGGCCTCTAAAGCCCGGTCGAAACACTTGCGGGCGCGGCTGAACAAGCCTTGGTTCTTGTAGGTCAAACCCAGGTTGTTCCAGGCCTCGGCATATTCCGGGGCCAGTTCCAGGGCCCGTTTCAAGCAGGCTTCGGCCTCAGGGAACAATTCGGCCCGCCTCAGTGAACTGCCCAGGTTGTAATGGGCCTGGGCCAGGTCGGGACAGGCCTTTACAACCTTCTTGTAACACTTTATGGCTTTATCGATATCATCTTGTATTAAATATAGATTACCAAGATTGTTATATGCTTCCCACAAGTCTCCCTCAAGGCAGATGGCCTTTTTGTAGGCCTCTTGGGCGGGCTTCAATTTTTTCAGCCTGGCCAGCACGTCGGCAAGCCTTAGCCAGGCTCTTGGTTGGTCGGGATCGGCCTTGACGGCTTTTTCCAGGGCCGCGGCAGCTTCCTTTGGACGACCGATCTGTTCCCATAGCAGGCCCAGGTTGTAATGGGCCGCCCAGTAATCCGGATTGATCCTGACAGCCCGGCCGTAGGCCGAAACAGCCCCGTGATTGTCACCGAGGGCTTCAAGGGTTACAGCCAGGTTGAACCAGGCCTCGGGCCAGTCAGGTGCCAGATCCAGTGCCTGGTGGTATGCGTGGCGGGCTTGTTGGAACATTTGTACTTTATGACAGGCAACCGCCAGGTTGTACCAGGCTCTGTGATCGCCAGAGCAGCGGGACAGGTATTGGCGGTAGAAGGGAATCGCCTCCCGTTGCTTGCCCTTTTGTTGCAATTCGACGGCCTTGGCTAGCAGGGATTCGGGTTTTGAAAAAAAGGGGGCGGCAGCGGTTTTATTTGCCGTTTGGGGGGCTTTTGCCCGGCGTCCGTTCAGGTTTTGACAGACGGCCTTTTCCAGGAAGTCTTCGAGCCTGCGGACAAAAATACGATCATCACAGAGGCGGCCGTAATTTGCGGCCGTTTTGCGACGGACTTTTTCGAGAAAGTCCTTGTCGCTTGCCAGGCGCACGGCAATCCGGCAGTATTGGTCCTTGTCACGGGCGATGGTTTCCTCCAGTCCCATCATGGTAAGGAAAGCGTAGGCATGCCGTCCCCGCATCAGAGGGCCCGGCAAAGTGACCACCGGCAGGCCGCAGGCCAGGGCTTCAAGTGTGGTTTTACCGCCGGACCACTCCAGGGTGTCGAGCAAAACATCGGCTGACATGTTAAGTCGCATGAAGTCAGGATGGGTCATCCTGGAAACGAAACGGCAGTAGTTTTCCATCTGCAGCCCGTAACGGCGGAAGGCCTCTTGCAGGCGTTCCCGGAAGACCGCAGTTACCTTCCGGACCGGGGCCTCGATGAATACGAAAAGCGATCCTGGAACCATGCCGGCAATGCGGGGATAGATATCGTCGTGGCGGGGCAGGTATTTGTACAGGGACTGGGTGGAAAGAAAGACGAAGGCATCCTCGCCGATACCAAAGCGCCTCCGGTCGGCTTCCGGTCTCCCCGTTTCGGAAGGCTGCCAGGCCAAGGCAAGGTTGGGCAGCCGGACGAGTTCTTCGGTATAATGCTCATGGGCATCGTCGGGTTCCATGAGGTCGCTCGAGAGGTAATAATCGATGCTGGGAAGGCCGGTTGTGACCGGATGGCCCCAGCCCTTGCACTGGACCGGCGCCAGACGAAGGCCCGCCACCATGGTTGTAACCGGGTTCATGCCGATGTCGGTGTGCACCAGCAGATGAAGGTTGTCCCCGGCTATGGCGTTCAAGGCCTTGGGACATCCTTCGGGAAGGTGGCGGAAACGATGAGCCAGTTCGGCTGTCCGGGATGTCAGCTGGTCGGTTTTGCGACCGAGATGGTAGAGGAAGATCCGGAAGCGGTTCTTGTCCAGGTGTCTCAACCATCCATGCAGAAATATTCCCACCGTGTGGGAGTAGAGGCAGGACGATACGAAGCCCAGACGGATCTTTTCGCCTGCTTTCAGGGAGGGCATTTCCCGTGAGCCACTGAAATTCGGAAAATTGGCGGCCATGATCCGGCTGACCAGATCGCCCCAGATCGACATCAGTTGGCGATCATTGCGCCCCTGGTACTGTAGAAAAAAATTGGTTGTGACCTCAAGGCCTTTAAGGGCCTGCAACCTTCCGGAGGGAGAATCGAGGTCGATTTCGGCGGCCAGTTTTTGAAGGTTGGCGGCAAAACGCCTCCGGCTGGACTCCATGTCTTGCTCGTGCCGATAGATCATTGGAAGTGACAGGTCATGGAGCCAGCGTGCCGGGGCGTAATCAGGATCGGCTGACAGGGCCCGGCGGTAAAATTCCAGGCCCTGCTCGTAGGCACCGGACTTCTGGGTTACTATTCCGAGGTTGTAAAGGATGGTGGGCTCATCGGGATTAATGGCCAGGGCTTGCCGGAGGCAGACCTCGGCCTGCTCAAGCTCATCGGCGTCCCGCAAAAGAACGCCCAGGTTGTTCCAAAGCTTCCAGTCGTCAAGACCCTGGGGCAGGGCCA